>NZ_JAUBTO010000007.1:113614-113888 GCF_036702495.1 Microcoleus sp. C2D2
CTCAACCAGAACCGATTGTCGAAAATCTGCTCGTTGTCGAAACAGTAGAGTCCCTAGAACATCCTCAACCAGAACCGATTGTCGAAACAGTAGAGTCCCTAGAACATCCTCAACCAGAACCGGTTGTCGAAACGGTAGAGTTGCAAGAACCTTCTCAACCAGAACCGGTTGTCGAAAATCTGCTCGTTGTCGAAACAGTAGAGTTGCAAGAACCTTCTCAACCAGAACCGGTTGTCGAAAATCTGCTCGTTGTCGAAACAGTAGAGTTGCAAGA
>NZ_JAUBTO010000007.1:113988-124065 GCF_036702495.1 Microcoleus sp. C2D2
ACCTTCTCAACCAGAACCGATTGTCGAAAATCTGCTCGTTGTCGAAACAGTAGAGTTGCAAGAACCTTCTCAACCAGAACCGGTTGTCGAAACAGTAGAGTGGCAAGAACCTTCTCAACCAGAATCGGTTGTCGAAATAGTAGAGTCCCTAGAACGCTCTCAACCAGAACCGATTGTCGAAAATCTGCTCGTTGTCGAAACAGTAGAGTCCCTAGAACGTTCTCAACCAGAACCAGAACCGATTTTAGATACACCAAAGTCGCTAGAACATCCTCAACCAGAAGCCCAACCAGTTGTAAAAAATCGGCAAGTTAAAAAAAAGCCGCAACCGAGTAGCGATTCTCAACCACAACAGCCACCTCTTACCAAAAAGCGACAAATAGAAAGAAAGCAACAGGATAGCGACGACCGCGAAACACCATCTGCAGGCGACTCAGAATGAACCAATTACCTGCAGGCCAATTACCCATTCCCAATTCCTAAATGTTAGTAATGATTAGTAATATTGTCGCAATTTACCGCAAAGAACTACAAAGCTATTTTGCCTCGCCATTAGCCTATGCCATCGCAGCAGTGTTTTGGCTAATCACCGGCTACTTTTTAATAGCCATCCTCCTCGCCCCCGACGGGTTAATTCCCCAAGTCGGCCAGCGAGACCAAATGGGAATTACCGAACCTCCCATCGACGTAGCCTACGAATTCCTGCAACTCTTCCTGCGAATCATGGGTTCCCTTTCGTTGTTCGTACTACCCGCACTCTCAATGGGACTTTACGCAGAAGAACGCAAACGCGGCACCTTAGAACTATTAGCCACATCGCCCTTAACAAACTGGGCAGTTGCTACGGGCAAACTCCTCGGCGTTTTAACATTTTATACCACAATGTTGCTGCCCCTGCTTTTCTGCGAGGCGATCGCCCTCAGTTCCTCAACCCCACCCGTACCCCCCGCAGTTCTCCTGCTAGGACACGGTGGCTTAATATTACTAGCAGCAGGAGTATTGTCCCTGGGAATGTTTATTTCCTCCCTCACAGACAGCACAATTTTATCAGCCATCCTCACCTTCACTCTAGTATTATTTCTCTGGGTGATCGATGCAGCCGCCGTCGGTATCGGTGGCCCCTTCGGAACAGCATTAGGACATTTGTCGCTCTTAACACATTACACCAATCTTGTCAAGGGAGTTTTCGATACTAGCAGTTTAATTATGTTTGCCAGTTACATAATTTTAGGAGTATTTCTGACCGCCCAATCCATCGATGCCTTGCGATATCAGCGTTCTTAAAAAAATCAGGCAAGGATTCCGGGAATAAAGAGGGAGACTCGGAGAGTGGGAGATTAAAGGAGAGGCCACCAATTCCCAATTCCCACGTACCAATTCCCACGGACCACTGCTCAATTCCCACGGACCAATTCCCAATTCTCCATTAATGTTAGTTATTCCACTAATTGCTTGAAAGAATGAGATTTATAGATCCCAAAATCGACTTTGCGTTCAAAAAAATATTCGGTTCCAGCGACAGCAAAGACATCCTGATTAATTTTTTAAACGCCATCCTTTATGAAGGACAGCCGCTCATCCAAGATTTAGAAATAATCGACTCCCAACCAGAAAATCCAACTCTGGGGACCCAAGAGACACGCCTAGATGTCAAAGCCACAATTAACGGCGACAGAATCGCCCTCGTTGAAATTCAACTGATCAACGTGCCTTCCTTCGGCAATAGAGTTTTGTACAACGCTGCCAAAAGCTACAGCCAGCAATTAACAGGAAAAGACCGCTACGAAAGACTAAAAACAGTAATTTCCTTGAAAATTGCCGACTTTGAAATGTTTGAAAATCAGCCAGAATTTATGTCGCGGTTTGTTTTCCAAGAAAAAGAGCAACAGTTTGAGTGTCCAGATACTGCAATAGAATTAGTATTTATCGAACTGCCAAAATTTAGCAAGGAATTAGCAGCATTAGAAACAACCGCCGACCAATGGATTTACTTTATCAAAAACACCAGCACTCTGGAGACAGTACCAGAAACACTGAGTGCAGTTCCCGAGATTCAGAAAGCTTTTAGAATTGCCAGGGAAGACAACTTCACTCAGGAAGAATTAAAGGAATTGCAGAAGCAAGAACTGTGGATTCAAGACCAGCAGATTGCCATAGAGATAGCAAGAGAACAGGTAACAAAAACCGCTCAACTCTCGTTAATATTGCGTCAGCTAGTGCGGCGTTTAGGCACAATACAACCGGAAACAGAAAACTACATCCGTCAATTAAGCGTACAGGAATTAGAAAACTTAGGAGAGGCCGTGGTAGATTTCAACCATCCGTCTGATTTAACACTATGGTTGCAGGCTAATGCGATATAGAATAACATTCTAGAACCGGAATTGGGTCACTCAATATTTACCTTATGAAAATTAGAAAAAAAAATTGGAAATACGTGTTTTTGCTGGGCCCCCTCCTCATCGCAGCGGGGGTAACAGCAGCACTTGTATCCGGAGTATGGGAACCCCTGACAGTCGGTTTAGTTATTGCCGGAACAGTGACGATCGCACTTTGGCTGCTATATTTGAGTTACGAACAAAGCTTTTGGGGGAAGCGTTCCACTCAAGCCAGCACCAACGCCCTGATTGCTACCCTCGCCGTATTTGTGATTCTCGGAGTAATTAACTTCATAGCCGTTCGCTATCCCGTCCGCATCGACTTAACCGAAAGCCAACAATTTACCCTCGCCCCGCAGACTCAACAAATACTGCGAAATTTGCAACAAACAGTCAAAGTTTGGGTGTTTGACGCCACCCAAAATCCCCAAATCAAAGAATTGCTGCAAAGCTACAAACGCGAGGGAGGCGAAAAGTTCCAATTTGAGTTTGTTGACCCGCTAGCCCAACCGGGAAAAGCGCGGGAATTTAGCATTACCAGCATCGGAGAAGTTTACCTGCAATCCGGTGACAAAAAACAGGCGCTGCAAAAAGGCGGCACTGCTTTTGGTAGCGACCCGAATCAAGGTCTTTCAGAGATCAAACTTACGAATGGCTTAGAAGAAATTCTTAGCACTCGCGTTGCTACAGTTTACTTTTTACAAGGGAAAGGAGCCCGCCCGCTAAAGGAAGGTCAAGGCGGAATTCAGCAAGCTGAAAAAGCTCTGAAAGATAAATACTACAACGCCCAAACACTGAATTTGACCGAACGCAAAGAAGTGCCAGAAGATGCAGATGCTTTAATCGTTCCCGGGATGGAAAAACCGTTTTCCGATACAGAAATTAAAGCACTAAAAGCTTATCTCGATCGCGGCGGCAGTTTATTGTTAATGGTAGACCCGGCAATTGATACGGGATTGGACAAAATGCTGCAAGAATGGGGCGTAAAATTAGACGCCCGTTTGGCCATCGATGCTTCGGGCACTGGTCAAAGATTTGGGCTCGGCCCCACGGTTCCCACAGTCAGGCGCTACGGCGAACATCCGATTACTCAAAGTTTTGGCAACGGTATTTCATTCTATCCGTTTGCGCGTGCTTTGGAAACCTCGCCAGTAGAAGGGATAGAGGAAAAACCGCTGATTTGGACGAGTCAGGAAAGTTGGGCCGAAAGCGATTTGACGACGAGGAAATTGGAGTTCGATCAGAAGACCGATCGACAAGGCCCGCTATTATTAGGTGTAGCTTTAGTTCGATCGTCCACTGACAGCATTCCCTTAAAGCCCTCACCTCCACCAACTCCAACACCGGTCACGCCTTCACCCCAAGCATCGCCGACAACTGCGCCATCGCCGACAACTTCGCCATCGCCGACAACCGCGCCATCGCCGACAACCGCGCCATCGCCGACAACCGCGCCATCGCCGACAACTTCGCCATCGCCGACAACCGCGCCATCGCCGACAACCGCGCCATCGCCGACAACTGCGCCATCGCCGACAACTGCGCCATCGCCGACAACTGCGCCATCGCCGACAACTTCGCCGTCGCCGACAACTTCACCATCGCCGACAACTTCGCCATCGCCGACAACTTCGCCAACAGCTTCCCCAATTAGCTATTCGGTGATTGTCTCGCAAGAAGCTACGCCTCCAGCATTACCGACGACTTCGCCAACACCCGCAGCATCTCCCACAGCATCTCCAGAAAGTTCGCCAACACCCACAGCATCTCCCACAGCATCTCCGACAACATCTCCCACACCGATACCAGAAACATCTCCCACAGCATCTCCGACAACATCTCCCACACCGACACCAGAAACATCTCCCACAGCATCTCCGACAACATCTCCCAGTCCAAAGTCAACTCCTTCTGCGCCTTCAACTCCTAGAAAAACCTCGCGAATGGTAGTAATTGGCACATCTCAATTTGTGACTAACGGTTGGTTTGACCAACAGCTAAATAGCGACGTGTTTCTCAATTCAGTCAGTTGGTTGAGTAAACCAGACCAGCAAAGCTTTTCTATCAGTCCGAAAAAAGCTACCAACCGCCGCATTAACATGACGCCCATCCAAGTAGGATTGCTGGTTTTAGCTTGGCTAATTTGGCCTTTACTCGGACTGGGAATTGGTGGCGCTATCTGGTGGAAGAGAAGATAAGTTAGTTGACTGTTGACTGTTGACTGTTGACTGTTGACTGTTGACTGTTGACTGTTGACTGTTGTTATTAATAACAGACTCCCCAATGCCCAATTCCCAATGCCCTGCGCGGGCCAATTCCCAATTCCCAATGCCCAATTCCCAATGCCCTGCGCGGGCCAATTCCCAATTCCCAATGCCCAATGCCCTGCGCGGGCCAATGCCCAATGCCCTGCGCGGGCCAATGCCCAATTCCCAATGCCCAATTCCCAATTCCCAATGCCCAATTCTCAGTTACTATGAAATTGCAGAAAAATACATTAGTATTGATAGCCGTCGCGCTGAGCATGACTGGGTTGGTTGCTTTGTTCGAGATGCAAGTGTCTCCGAAACAGGAAGCCGCTAAGGAAGAAAAACAGAAAATTTTTGCTTTTAACTCCGATCGCGTACAATTCTTTACAGTCAAAACACCCGAAAAAATATTGACTTTTGAGCGAGTTTATGCTACAAAAGGAGGCAAGTCGAACTGGGAAATGAAATTGCCAGTGCAAGCACACGCAAGTCAGGCATCGGTGGATTTTTTGCTAGACAGGCTGGCAACAGGAAAGAGCGATCGGACAATTAATATTACTGCTGCTCAACTGCCGGAATTCGGTCTCGACCAACCCCAAGCTACAGTCACAGTAAAGCTGGACAACCAGGAAACTCACCGCCTAGTTTTAGGCAAAACAGACGTTACCGGCCGCTTCTTGTACGCTCAAGCCAATCCGCCCGAAGCGCCCCCTCAAAATTCAGCCCAAAATTTGCCCGTGCTGCTAGTGCCATTTGACTTTAAAAATGCCGTCGAGCGACCTTTGTCAGAGTGGAAAAAAGCAGAAGCACCCAAAACAGACAAACCACCGCAAAAACCCTCTCCGACGCCAAGTCCTGAGAATAAATAGATGCCCAGTCGCTCCTCAATGTTGCACCATTCTCAATAAGCCTTTTATGAACAGGCAAGATGCCTGTGAAGCGAAGAGTGAATTTTCATTGTGGAACAGGAGGCATCTTGCCTGTTGCTGACAATGGTGCGCTCTGGGATAGAATTTAAAGAACAAATCCCAAAACCTGTTACATCCAACATTCCGCACCTAAAATACAGAAAAGTCTAAACTTAAACTGTATTTAAGTAGCGTGCATTACCCCCAGGAAAGGGCGAATATGTTTCAGACAGCACTCAACCAAGGTACGACAGCAACGGATACAGCGCTTGACGTTGAACTCCGCAAGGTCTTCAAGGTATTTAACGGCGAAACCGCAGTCCGCGGAGTAGACCTCAGCATTCGCCAAGGAGAATTTTTTAGCATTCTCGGGCCTAGCGGCTGCGGCAAGACTACGACCCTGCGGTTAATCGCTGGGTTCGAGACTCCCTCGGCGGGCGAGTTGATGATTCGCGGCCAGTCGATGACCAACACTCCAGCTTACCGCCGCCCGGTAAATACTGTGTTTCAAAGCTATGCTTTGTTCGGACACATGAATGTCTGGGACAATATCGCTTTTGGATTGCGGATAAAAAAGCTGGGGAAAGCGGAAATTGAAGAACGGGTACGGGAAGTTTTGCAATTGGTGAAAATGGAATCTTTCGCCAACAGGTTTCCCGGTCAAATGTCGGGCGGCCAGCAGCAGCGGGTGGCTTTGGCGAGAGCTCTGGTAAATCGACCGGCGGTTCTGCTGCTGGACGAACCCCTGGGTGCTCTGGATTTGAAGTTGCGCAAGCAGATGCAGTTGGAACTGTCGAATTTGCATCAAGAATTGGGTTTGACTTTTGTGATGGTGACTCACGACCAAGAAGAGGCGATGAGTCTGTCTGACCGGATTGCTGTGATGCATGAGGGCAGGATTGACCAAATTGGCTCTCCTGAAGAAATTTATGAGTGCCCGCAGACGGCTTTTGTGGCGGATTTTATTGGGGATACGAATTTGTTTGCGGGTACGGTAGAATCGATCGACCGATCGACTATTACAGTTCGCACATCAGCCAATCTGAAAATAATCGTTCAGCAGTCGGATATGTGGAGTGGTGTCACAGGCGACTCTGTTGTGGTCAGCGTCCGGCCGGAAAAAGTATATTTGAATCTTTACCAGCCGGAAGTGTCGGTCAACTGTTTTGAAGGGCGGCTCAAAAATACTATGTACATGGGCACGCACGTTCATTACGTGGTTGAGTTGGCGTCGGGCGATAAAATTACAGTGCGCCAGCCAAATACCGGCGGCTCTTTCCCCGATCCGCACACGCCGATTTACGCTTACTGGGGAACTAATGATTGTCTCGCTTTGACCGATCGAGCATAATTACCGAAAAAATGGGTTTAAAGCCCCGTCCTTCCAGGACGGCTTTGATTAATTATTGCGGTTCAGGTAGCTGTTTGATATAGTCATTAATCAATTCAGCTACAGGCACTCCTTGCTTTTGAGCTATCCTCGCAATCTTGTCTTTCAACTGCTTTGTCGTTCTGATATTGATTCTCTCAGTCTTCACGGCAACTTATCCCATTTGGGTGTACACTAAGAGTATGCCACAGGTAGAGTAACCGCCGATACACATGAGACACCAAGCTCAAACGACTGGTCCGGGAAACAATAATGGCTAGTGGGTAGCGAATGCCACGAATAAAAACAGCTAGGTTAACCAACGTAAACCAAAACCAGACAAGTCAAAAAATAAAGATTAAATGTACCGTGGGGCACACGGAAGAGAAGTAATTCTCAAACGCTTGGGGAGACAAAGCCCTCTGGGGTTATCTAAGTTAGGCTCGATGCTTGGTTCAATCGGACGGGTATTTGGTTTAAGTATTGCCGCAAGGATAGATAATTTTAAGGTGTGTCGCTGAACCAAGAATCCTCGTACCTGATAGTCGAGGAGTGTCAAGAAAGAAGTTCGGCAACGAACGCGCGATCGAGATTTAACGGATGTCACGGAGGTCGGGAAGTTCGGCAACGAGCAGTGTACGCGATTTAACGGATTTAACGGATGGATGTTGCAGGGAAGTTCGGCAACGAGCAGTGTACGGGATTTAACGGATTTAATCGAATTTCCCAATCCCTAATTCCCCAATCTAAAATCTAAAATCTAAAATCTAAAATCGAATTTCCCCATCCCCAATTCCCCAATCTAAAATCTAAAATCTAAAATCTAAAATCGAACTGTGCCTCCGACTAACTTACCAATTTCCAGGATTTTCCCGGCTAATTCTACACGCCGTCAGTTCCTAAAAAATTCGGCGGCGACAATTTCCGGGTTAGCTGTTTCGAGTTGCGGCTGGCGACTTGCAGACGTACAATCTGCTCCTACCGTCAAAGGTTCTGCCGACAAACTTTTCATCTATACTTGGGCAGGCTATACCGATAACGCTTTGCTCGATCGCTTTGCCGAAAAAACCGGCATTCGCGTAGTGGCCGACGTGTTTAGCTCCAACGAAGAGATGCTGGCGAGAGTTCAAGCCGGTGGCGCCCGCGCCTACAGCATCATTTACCCGTCTGACTACATGGTGGTTCAAATGACGGAACTCGGGCTTTTGACCCCATTAGACCACTCGAGTTTGGGCGCGCTCGATCGGCTCAAAAAACAGTTCCAAAACCCTGTCTATGACCCAGGAAACCGCTACAGCGTGCCTTTGAGTTGGGGAACCACAGGCTTGATTTACAACACCGAACAACTCAAAGAAGCTCCTGAAGATTGGAGCTATTTGTGGGAACACAAACAGGAGTTAGCAAGGCGAATGACGCTGGCGAGTGATGTTAGAGAAGTCATGGGCGCTGCGTTGCGGATGCTGGGCTATTCTCTGAATTCTACGAACCAAGAGCAAGTAAAACAAGCTTACGAAAAGTTGGTGGAACTCAAACCGGCGATCGCATCTTTTACTACTGATGCTTGGCGGCCTCAAATGCTGACGGGGGATTTGAAGGTAGCTATGTGTTATTCTTCTGATGCTAATGAAGTAATTTCAGATAACGATAAATTGAAGTATGTCGTCCCCAAAAGCGGTTCTTCTCTGTGGACTGACACTTTAGTAATTCCTAAAGGTTCTCCCAATCCCGAAGCAGCTTATAAATGGATTAACTTTCTGCTGCAAGCCGATGTCGCTGCTTCTTTAGTAGAGCGGCTCAGTTTTTCAACTCCTTCGGAAGATTCTTTTAGTTTATTGACGCCGGAAGTCCGCGAAAACGAGATTCTTTTCCCTTCGGAAGATATTTTGAAAAATTGCGAAGGTGTGGCTCCGGTAGGGAAATTTATGGAAGTGTACGATCGCTACTGGACTCAATTAACCAGCGGCTAATCTTATTTATTGCCAGAAATTTCATGTACATTTCGATTTACCGTGGGGTGGGGGCGGGTTTATGAGATTGTTTATTTTAGGCGATTATTGTAGGTGAAACCCGCCCCTACAAATCAGAACTCAAAACTCAAAACAATTATTTATGGCTGTTTCAACTAGAACTCCCCCTCCTATTCCTCCCAATTCTTCATTGAAGGCTGAAACTGTTTCCCCGTGGTCGGCGTGGACAGGTCCGCTGGCATTGCTCGGCCCTTCTGGCTTGTTGCTGCTTTTATTATTAGTCATACCAACTCTGGTGATTTTTCAGCTTAGTTTGGTGCCCAATATTAAGCCGGGAGATTTGGTGAATCCTTCGGGAATCGGCAACTACCTGCGAGTGTTTGAGCCGCTGAATTTACAGGTTATGGGTCGATCGCTTTTTTTCGCAACGGGGACTACTATTCTGTGTTTGCTGCTGGGATTTCCCGTCGCTTACTGGATCGCCCTCAATGTCTCGAAAAAGTGGCGGAATTTAACTTTGTTAGGCTTTGTGTTGCCGCTGTGGACTTCTTCGCTGTTGCGATCGTATGCTTGGATTACAATTCTGCGTCCTACGGGGGTTCTCAACTCGCTGCTGGCACTTCTAGGCATTCCTCCTCTGGAATTGCTCAATCAAAGTTCCGCAGTTTTAATCGGCATGGCTTACAGTTATTTGCCTTATATCGTGACAATTCTTTACGCTTCTTTGGAAAAGTTAGACCGCAGGTTGCTAGAAGCATCTCAGGATTTGGGCGCCAATCCAGTGGAAACTTTCTGGAAAGTGACAGTACCTCAGACGATGCCGGGAATTGCTGCGGGTTCTTTGCTAGTATTTATTAGCTGTTTGGGCGATTTTGTCGATCCGGAGTTGCTCGGTGGAGCTTCCAGTATGACGGCCGCTCGTTTGATTTACAATCAGTTTTTGGGGGCGACTCAAAATTGGGGGCTGGGTTCGGCTCTGAGTATGGTATTAATCTTTGTAGTGAGTATCGGAATTGCCCTTTTGCTCAAATATGGCGATCGTAATGCAATTTAGGAGGAAGAAGGAAGTTCGGCAACGGATTCTGTAACGGATGTAACGGATGTAACGGATGTCAGTGCGAGGGAAGTCGGAAGAAGGAAGAAGGAAGAAGGAAGAAGGAAGAAGGAAGAAGGAAGAAGGAAGAAGGAAGAAGGAAGAAGGAAGAA
>NZ_JAUBTO010000008.1:0-111855 GCF_036702495.1 Microcoleus sp. C2D2
GGAAGAAGGAAGAAGGAAGAAGGAAGAAGGAAGAAGGAAGAAGGAAGAAGGAAGAAGGAAGAAGGAAGAAGGAAGAAAAGCAAGGGTTTTAGCAATTGAGAAAGTGTTAATCGTCTTAGCGATTTCTATATGTTTATTTTGAGCGATCGCACTTTAGTAAAGCCTCCTGACTGACTTTCAGGACTTGCGCACAAAAACTAAAGGGTTCCCGGTTTTTATACCAGGGCTGATGGCTGTCACCAGGTTTTTTCCTAAAAAACCCGGTTTTTCCGTAAGGCATAACTTTATTGTAAGATATTTACACTAACTGTAAGGAGCATCGAAAATAATGCGAATTTTAATGATGGGCGGTACTCGGTTTATCGGGGTTTATCTTACTAAGATTTTAGCAGCACAAGGACATGAAGTGGTGTTGTTTAACCGGGGCAACAAGCCTGCACCGGTTTCGGGCGTGAAACAGATTCAGGGCGATCGTACAAATGTCGAACAACTAAAAGAAAAGTTATCGACGGTCGAGTTTGACGCTGTTTTTGACAACAACGGCCGCGAACTCAGCGATACAAAGCCTTTAGCTGAAATATTTAAAGGGCGGGTGCAGCACTTTGTTTACATGAGCTCTGCGGGGGTTTATTTGAAATCGGATCAAATGCCTCATATTGAAGGGGACGCTACTGATCCTAAAAGCCGGCATTTGGGTAAATGCGAAACCGAAACTTACTTGGCCGAGTCCGGTTTGCCTTGGACTTCGATTCGCCCGACTTACATTTACGGCCCCCAAAATTATAACGATTTGGAGGCTTGGTTTTTCGATCGCATTGCGCGCGATCGACCGATTCCGATTCCCGGTAACGGAATGCACTTCACGCAGTTGGGGCACTGTCAGGATTTGGCTAAAGCAATGGCGGCGGTTTTGGGGAACGAAAGGGCTCGAGGGCAAATTTACAACGTTTCGGGCGATCGATTTGTCACCTTTGACGGTTTAGCCCGCGCCTGCATTCAAGCGGCAGGCAAATCCCCTGATGCTATTAAGATTGTACACTACGATCCGAAACAATTTGACTTCGGCAAAAAGAAAGCTTTTCCGATGAGATTGCAGCACTTTTTCGCTTCAGTTAATAAAGCTGTTACCGAGCTTAACTGGCAGCCGGAATTTGACTTACTTTCTGGATTGAAAGATTCTTTTCAGAATGATTATGTAGTTTCGGGGCGGGACAAAGCTGAGATAGATTTTTCAGTCGATGATGAAATTTTGAAATCGGTTCCAAGTTAAGTTAGAGTGGGGGCATCCCATGCCAGCAAAAATCTAGAACCCCACCCTAACCCTCCCCTTAGTAAGGGGAGGGAACAAGAAAGAAAGCAAATGGAACTAAATTAATGATTGAAGAATTGCACAAGGGATTCCCACCTGTAGTTTATTTTATTGAAATCCGGACTTCCCAGTTGTCGCTCGACCAATTAAAAAATTTAGATAAGCCATGTTAGATTTTTATAATGCGGAAGATTTGACATCTTGGTTGGAAGCTAATTCTCCAAAAGACTAGGAAATATTAGGTGAATTTCATGCTTGGAATAACACTCGGCAATCGCTACAGTATTATCCGTCACTTGGGAGGCGGCGGATTTGCTCAAACTTATTTAGCTGAAGATAAGCAGCTACCAGGCAATCACCTCTGCGTCGTCAAGCAGCTTAAACCTCAAGCAACAGATCCCGAAACTCTACAGGTAGCTAGACGTTTATTCGATACCGAAGCACAAGTTTTGTACAAATTGGGAAATCACGATCGCATTCCCAGACTTTTTGCTTTTTTTGAAGAGAATCAAGAGTTTTATCTAGTTCAAGAATTTATAGAAGGCCACGATTTAAGTCAAGAAATTATACCCCCCCAAACCCCCCCTTACCAAGGGGCGGCTGGGGCGGGTTCCCCTTACCAAGGAGGAACTGCGGGAGTCATGCAGGAAGATGCAGTCATTTGTATATTGCAGGAACTTCTCGAAATTTTAGACTTTGTACACCAGCAAAATGTGATTCACCGCGATGTCAATCCCCGCAATATCCTCCGCAGAGATAGAGACGGAAAATTAGTTTTAATTGACTTCGGCGCAGTCAAAGAAATTACTACTCAAATCACCAATCCTCAGCCCAAGAATAGCTTGAGTGTCAGCATCGGTACTCCCGGTTATATGCCCAGCGAACAAGCTCACGGCAACCCAAAACTCAGCAGCGATATCTATGCCGCAGGTGCGATCGCAATTCAGTTCCTCACTGGCATAAATCCTCACCAAATGCCAAGAAACCCCGATACAGAGGAAATTATTTGGCACGACAAAACATCAGTCAGTCCTGAATTTGCGAAGATTTTAGATAAGATGGTAAAGTACGATTTTCGCCAACGCTATTCTAGTGCCGGCGAAACGCTGCAAGCTATTAAAGAATTGAAAAATTCTTTCAGCGGTACAGTTCCTGTATTGCCTCCGGTTGCTGCTGCGAAGGGGCGGCTCAAATCCCGAAAAAAATTGTATTTTAAAATATTGTCGATCGCCAGTTTAATTGGCATCAGTATTATAGCATCAATTTATGGTGTAAATACTTTTAATGCGGCAAATGCCACTGACCTGTACAACCGAGGCAATACTCTTTACAATTTAAGCCGATTTGAAGAAGCTCTGGCAGCTTACGAGCGAGCAATAAATCTCAGGCCGGACTACGCGGAAGTTTGGCAGGAAAAAGCCAAAACTTTATATGAATTGAAAAAATATCGAGAATCGCAGTCAGCTTACGATCAAGCCATAGAATTAAAGCCGGAATACTTGGAAGCTTGGACGGGACGCGGTTATGCTTTGGAGAAGTTGCAACAGTCTCAAGAGGCGATCGCATCTTTTGATAACGCTTTGAAAATCCAGCCCGACTATGCGGCAGCCTGGGAAGGCAGAGGCGATACTCTGTTAGATTCGCAGCGGTACGAAGAGGCGATCGCCTCCTACGAAAAAGCGGTACAATTTCAGCCTAATTTGTACCGTTCCTGGTACAATCGGGGACAAGCTTACCAAAAATTAAAACAGTACGATCGAGCCGTAGAATCCTATCAAAAAGCAGTTGAAATCAAATTCGATAATTATGAAGCTTGGTACAATGTAGGCAATGTTTTCCTAGAAGTTAACAAAAATCAAGAAGCTTTTGAAGCCTACGAAAAAGCCGTGCGGTTTCAGCCAAATTTTTATCAAGGGTGGTACAGTAAAGGCATCGCTTTGCTGAAAATGCGGAGGCATGAAGAAGCGGTAGAAGCTTACGAAAAAGCTGTTAAATTAAAACCGGATTATTATCAAGCGTGGTATAATTTAGGCTGGTCTTACCACGAATTGCGCAGGTACGAACAAGCAATTGAGTGTTACAGCAGAGCCTCAGATTTAAACCCGGAAGAATATCAAGCGTGGTACAATAGAGGAAATGCTCAGTACAATTTAAAGCGGTACGAAGATGCGCTAGTCTCTTACAATGAAGCTGTCTATGTCAAGCCTGACTACTCGGAAGCCTGGTACAGCCGCGGCAATGCACTGGTGGCGGTAAAAAGATACGAAGATGCGATCGGCTCCTATGACAAAGCAATTCGCTACAAACCGGATTACGGAGCGGCAATGGAAGCAAAAAAGCGGGCAGAAAGTCAGCTAGGAAGCAGCCCGCTAGAATCCCAACAACAACAACAACAACAATAATTGTTATTAGTCCCCCTCTGCTAGGACGAGAGTTTGTGTAAGCTGTTGGGCATCTTGCGCTGTATTTTTTGGGCGGGCGAGACGCCCACCCCACAATAATTTCATCAAAGTTGACTGTAAAATTTAGATGCGCCTCAGCTTAGTAGCGATTTCAAGATCGGAACGATCGTGGGGGTAGGTTATATTTTAGCGAACAGCGGGAGCAATTACGGTAACTCGGCGGCTGTCTACTAACATCGGCCAAAAACCTCGATCGCTCAATGTTTTTATTGCAGCAGTAGCGGCGTTTTGATCCGTTGTATAAGCGACGAATAAAAAGGGACGCTGGCCGTAGGAAGCTAAGCCTACTTGCGTGCCTAATGCTTGCCTGACTTGGGCGGCTAATTCCGGTTGGTTGAAGTAATCTACTAACACTGCATAACCAGGGCCCAGGGGTTGGGGATTGAAGGCAAGATTGCCGCTGGGAGAATTGGTGATTGGTTCAGAACCTGGTGCTGGCTGAGGGTTGTAGACTGGCAAATTTTGGGGTAGCGCGGCTGCGGGCGATCGTACTACGTAAGCTTGCAATCCGACAACATCTTCGATGTATTTAACCCAATCGCTGGCGATTTGCGAGTCCCGAAAGCCGCCAACTCGCGTCACCGTGTCGTTGATGTACCGACAAACTGTGTTGTCAGTATTTCCGGGGAATGAGCGTTTTGCTCTTTCTTGCTGTTCGGGTGTTGGGGTGACAATTAACAGTAGATATTCATCGGACTGGGGCGGTTTGCAGCTCGACTGAGCTTTAACAGAAGTCGATAAAATTGTCAAGGCAAAAAGGGCGATCGAAGTAGCAGAAAATAGGGGTAGAGACAAAATAAATTTGTACAATTGACTTCTAATTTCTGTGAGTTGTTTTGTCGGATTTTGGGCAAGTTTATTCATGCTGTCTGTAGGGATGCAAGGGCATCGGGAATAGTTGGTGATGGTGCTTGAAATTCACCTGTCAGTACATATTCTAATCGCAGTTTTAACCAGGTGATGAAGACAGGATCGGTAGAAATTATAGCGGCGGCTGGCTGAGGGCATTTTGCTTTAACTTCTGCCATTGTGGGTGCTTCTAGGAAAGCGGGCTGTTTGACCAACCAGAAGTCTATTTGTTTTTCTTGTTCGTTGTAGTTGCGAGTTCTTTCTTTAAACACTTCATCTAGGGCTTCTTCTTCTAGCAAAAAGCGTTGGCTGGCTAAAACGTAGTAGTAGGTTTGCATTTTTCTCGGTTGTTAGAGGTTGACGGTTAGCGGTTAATGCCGCCTGTACCGGCCAGTTTTGCTGGTCAGGGGCGGGTTTGCTCAGTTGCGGTCGTTGGAGAGTTCTAGACTCTTGTGCCGTTTACTTTACCTTATTTGCTGTCATCTTGGGTAGATGCAGAGCAAGTCGCTTCAGAAAAATCTTTGGTGGCGAGAGTTGGGGGAGTTGTGAGAGTTGCGAGAGTTGCTGGTTTTTTGGGGATTTGGGCGATTATTTTTCGGGCTGGTGATTTTCGGGAAAATTTAGGTGAGAATAGGAAATTAGATGGAATTGCACGTTGAATAATTACCAATTATTGAGGCAATCTGGGGGCTGTTAAACCTGATTGGGAGTGGTTTGCATATGAAAAGTTGTTGGAGTGCGATCGCAACTGGTATTGCTTGGTGTCTGGCTTGGGGCGAGGGACGCAAACCTCAATTTGAGATCGGCGTGTTGCAGGAAATGCGACGGGCTTTGAATTCTGGGGAGGAAGTGCCGGCAAAAGTGAGGGAAATTGTCGATCGGCTTCAGGAACTTCTGAATATTCCCGATAATATCCCCAAAGGAGAGTTTTCCGAAACAATTACTGATTTGCAAAATCAATACCAAAATTTGTGGAATCAAACCGGGGAAATTGGCTTAGTTTACGGCGGTGCAACTAAGATTAAGCAGTATGTTTTTGACGAGGCGAAACTCCCAGATATTCGCGGTGCATCTGCACTTCTAGATCGGATAAATTTAGTTGATTTGCCTGCTTTTTTTAAAAAGAGTTTTGAATCTCCAAGTGACCAAAATCAATCTCAACAAGTAAGAAAATGGCTGGATGAAAACTTTGCGGGTGAACCCAAGCTTTCAGCAGCTTTGATTCCTGAAATGATTGTCTATTCTACTGGCGGCAATATCTTAGCTTTCTGCCCAGCAGCTTTTGTGAATGAGTTAACTGATGCCATAGAAAAACGCTATTCCTATGAAACCATAACTGCTAATTCATGCGCGGTGGGAGATACGTTTAAGCTTTTAGAAATTCGATTTGGTTTGCTGCGAGACCCGATAGAACAAACCTTTTGGCTCGATCGATACCGCCAAGAATATAAAAATTCCGTGGTTGAGGCTTACTTTGGCAAGCTGGATAAAGACTCAAACGAACCTGTCGATCCATCTTGTGTGGAAGAGGCGTTTGCAAATCGCAAGAGTTTTAATGAATTAACTACTAAATTGGCCGTGATGTTTAATCAGCGGCGCAGCGGCAATGACTTTGAAATTAATCAGGGGCGCAGCGGCAATGACTTTGAAAATCGCCCCAGCCGCCGCTACCCGCCGATGTTGGAAACGCACCCTTATCTGCAAAGGGATGAGGCCGATCGCCGATCGGCTATCACTCGGGCTACCGACAATCCCGACAATCCCAATCAAAAAGGTCTTCCGGGCAATCCTTGGTTTTCTGAGGTTTCTGCGCGCAAACGCAAAGCGGGCGATCGGGCTAAGCACGGGAAAATCAAAGAAACTCATTGGTACACAAACAAAGAATGGGCTGCTGATGTCATTGAAGGTTGGGTTGACAAGTTTGAGGATTTCTTGGAAAACGAAAAACTTCAGAAATACTGGGGCGACAACAAGCTTAAAGACGTTGAAATATCTGAATCTTTAACTCAGCTTGGCAGTGTGAGTAAGGGCTTTGTAGCGTACATCTATGCTGATGGTAATAACATGGGTGGCTATATTCAAAAAATTAGCACTCCCCAAAAATATCAAGAATTTAGCGAAGATGTTGACAATGCCACTAGATATGCTGTTTTTCAAGCCTTAGCTGAGCATCTTCAACCTCGCGAACTTAAAGGAAATAACAAGTCAGAATCGACTCTTCAAGATGGCGCTTTGATTCATCCCTTTGAGATTATTACTATTGGTGGCGATGATATTATCTTGATTGTACCAGCAGATCGGGCATTGGCGATCGCCAAAACCATCGGAGAACAGTTTGAACAAATTTTGCTCAGACAAGTTCAGATACCCGGTGTGGAAATCAAAGGTAACTATCAAACTCAGCCATCAGAAAAACCTATCGTTCTCAGTAAGTGTCACCGCTACTTAAGTCAAAATGCAGGAACTACTAATTGTCAATTAAGTACATCGATCGGCGTGTTGATTGCCGACTATAAAACTCCGATTTACTATGCAAAAAAACTTTACGAACAATTGCTCAAGTCAGCCAAAAAACGTGCTAAAGATTTAAAACAGCACGGATACTGTGGAGGTACAGTGGATTTTTTGGTGATGAAATCTGTAACTGCGATCGCATCCAGCATCGAGGATTTCCGCAAAGAAGCATTAACCAAAGAAAGTCCTCAAAAACTTAAGCTATACGCCGCACCTTACACTTTGCACGAAATTGGCGGATTGATAGAGTCTGTGAAAGCGCTGAAAAAGGCTGACTTTCCCAAATCGCAACTCTACCAAATTCGCAGTTTCCTAGAACAAGGAAAACAAACTACAATCCTCAATTACCGCTATTTCCGAACCCGACTCAAGCAGGGAAAGAAAGAATTAAGACAAGAATTTGAAGAAGCTTGGTGCAAAGCTAAAACTAATGAAGGCAATGTAGCACCTTGGATGTACGATTTAAAAGAAGGAGTTTATGAAACCATCTGGCGGGAACTTTTGGATATTTACGATTTCATTGAATTAGAAGATTCCGACTTTATTTCCGAAGAATTGGTAGAGGCGGAGGTTGAATCATGATTGTTGTCAGGACGCTATCAAGCTCAATTAATACTTACACAGTTACAGCAGTAATTGATACAGCTTTGTGTGTAGGCGCGGGCGGTTCCTCCGCTTCCCTTGCAGATAAGCCAATTGTCCGCAATGCAGAAGGAAACCTGTTAATTCCGGGTTCTCAAATCAAAGGTCGCCTCCGCCACGAATGCGAGAAAATTGCTAGAGGTTTGGATTGGGAGATTTGCGAGTCTCCTAGTCCGGGAAAAATGGTAATTCGCAGAGAAAACGCACCGGATAAATTTAAGCGCTGCGAATACGAAGTATCAGGATATCATGAGACTTATCACTGTTTAATAAGTCAAATTTTCGGCGATCCAGTTTTGCCATCCCGGGTAATTTTTGAGGATTTGATTTGTACGGAAGACCCGGAAAATTTGGCAGATTTTATACGTCCGGGGGTGACAGTGAATCGCCGTCGCCGCACCGCAGAAGAGAAAAAACTATACTTTTTGGAGACTTCTCCACCTAATGTTTCACTGAGGTTTGAAGGTCAAATTCATCTGTTGCCAAATTGCCCCAGCTACGCGAAACCTTTGATGTTGGCTGGTTTCAAACACATTCACGCACTGGGTGGAAGTAAATCGGCTGGTTTGGGATGGCTGAGTTGGGAAAATTTACCGGAATTTGAAGGGACTGAAGCAGATTGGGATTTTCTAGCGAGGGGAAGGAAAAATGCAGCGAATTGAACTGGAAATTAAGGCTTTGTCTGCTTTGGCGATCGCCCGTCAGAAACCGGGTGGTTCGATTGGCGAAGCTGTAGACTATATTCCCGGTACGGTGATTCGGGGTGCTGTGGCTGCTCAAATTTTGGATCTATCGAATGGGCGATCGGGCGATTTGAGCGAAAATGGCGGCGATTTTCAAGCTTTATTCTTGAGTGACAATCCAGCAATTTTCCAAAATGCTTACCCAGCATTAGTAATTAATGGAAAACTCATCCCTCAAGCAAGACTTGAAGACAATGGAGTTTTACCCACTACCGCACTAAGTTCTAAAAATAAATCCGGTTTCACGCCCAAAAACAATGGTGTTTTTGACACTTTAATCGATCGCTTTTGTGCTGAAGGCTATGGATATCCCTACGATCCGAATTGCCCGGAAGACGGAGGGAGAGTCGATGCTGCTGGCATTAGTTTTTACTGTAAATTTAATAAAAAGTATCACAGCCTAAGTGCTAACAAACGCCTGTTAACGCGAGTTGGGATTAATCGTCGCAGGGCTACATCGGAGGAAGAAATACTTTACAGTCTGGAAGTTTTGAATGAATCTCAGGAGAACAAACAAAATCCTGTTTACTATCGAGGTGCGATTTTAGTGGAGGATAATTTAGCAGAATCTGTACGGGATTTCATTCAGCAGCGTCATCAAAACTTTCGCTTGGGCGGTTCGACTTCCAGAGGATTAGGAAAAGTTGAAATTAACACAAAAAAGCCTGTTGATGCTAAAATAGATGTGAGCGATCGCATCGCTAAATTCAATAAAAAGCTAGAATGGCGATGGGATAAATGGGGAGTTTTTGGCAATCCTATCAAAGAGTTACCAACAAATCGAACTTACTTCACCCTCGACTTGCAATCCGATGCTATACTGACTGAAAATTGGCGGCGTACAACTGTAATATCTAAAAAGATGTTGCACCAGTTTGCAGGGGTTAAAGATAAAGATGAATCTTTGCATTTGGAAGCCGCTTACAGCAGTTACGAGTATCTGTCGGGTTGGAATGCGGCTTGGGGATTGATGAAAGATGTCGAGTTGACAACCAAGAAAGGTTCGGTTTATTTGTTCAGTACAACTCAACCAGGGCTTTGGATTGAGAGATTAGGAGAGTTGGAAATGAGGGGATTGGGCGATCGTACTTGCGAAGGCTTCGGTCAAGTTCAAGTTTGCAACGAATTTCACCTTATATTTCGGGAGGAAGCAGTATGAGTATAAGTACAGAACAAAGGATAGAGTTACAAGTACAAAAAGCTATTCGCCAAACAGAAGACGATCTAGTCATTTGGATTCAAGATGCTTTAGACACTTGCGAATATGGTAAGTCTGGAAAGGAAGAACTAGAGGAATCACAGTTCCGCAACTTAGTCCGCGTTGCTGACACAACAGATAGTGCAGAAGTTATTAAAAACTTTCTCCGATATCAAGTAGGAAGAGATAAAAAATGGGGGAGGGGGGAAAAATCTTTAGCGACAAGGGTAATTCAAGATATTGATGGTAACATCAAAAAAAATGCTGGGATAATTGCCGAATGTTCCCAAACAGACTTCAAACATATTTGGCTAGAACTAATTCGCCGTTATTTGGGTTATGGCTCTCGACATCTCAAGTATTTAAAAGATGGAAAAAACTAATCAATAATAGACTGAAAGCACAGAAATCGTAATGTTTAAAGGGAGGTAAAAATGAGAAATCGACTAATTTCTACTGTAGGTACGAGCCTTCTCAATAACCTAAAATTTTCTAAAGAAGAAGCTATCCAACAGGCTTTTGAAGAAAGAAATTGGCATCAAATAGCACTCCTATTACTTCAGAGAGAAAACTCCGATCGTTTGTGTGGAGCAGAAATAAATTCAATTACGAGTATCTGCAAAAAAGAGTTTATCGCTCGCCCGCCCAAATTAATTTTTCTACTTTCCGATACAGAAGATGGTAAAACAACAGGCGAGATTCTTAAGTTGTATTATGAAAATTCAGGTAATTCTCTGAAGCTCGATCAAAAAGTTGAAGTTCGAGTGCTTGAAGGATTGCGCGATGACGACGTTAAGAAATTTAAGCAACAAGGACTTAAAAATCTCGTCCGCGAGATTAGCACAGAAGTAAGAAACTTTTCTCCGGAAGCAATTGCGATCAATGCTACTGGCGGATATAAAGCACAAATTTCGTTTGCTGGCATGATCGGACAAGCGTTGGAAATTCCCGTTTATTACTTATTTGAGAAGTTTTCAGAAGTAATTGAGCTACCTCCACAACCAGTTTCTCTTGACCTTGCTTTTTGGCTCAATAATTATCAATTATTTTCCGAGCTTGAATCTGCACAAACCATTGAGAAGTCAAAAGTTGAAGCAAGTCTGAAAAGTAAGTATATGGAGTCACTCATTGACGAGGAACCTATTGGCAATGAAACAGCAGTCAGTCTCTCGGCAATGGGAGTCCTATTTAATGAACGTTCCCGATTGCAATTTGCTAAGCAAGAAACTACTATTCTATCCCTAATCCCTCAAGATGATACTGACCCCAACAAGAAACCGATTAATCTGAGAGACGATCATGGTAAAGATGTATTGCAAGCATTTGCCGAGAAAATCTGTCGCTCGACTTATGTAAAAAAAATTATCAATTCTTTACCGTTTAATCCAAAATGTCCTAATCCTATTTTGCGGGCGCATCCAAATGGCCTTGTCGAGTTTGTTCTAACTTGGACAGATAAAGGACTAGGGTTGTGCATTCAAACAACGGGGCGAAATCAAGCGGAAACAAATAGTATTGCTTTACATCTGGAAAAAGAGTTTTCTCAATAATTAGGATTAACCATGTTTGACAAATTCAAAAATCGACTGGAACTCACAGGAACGCTCACAACCGTAACAGCATTACGCATTAGTAAAGGTCGATCGACCGAAGCGATCGGCTCCGATTTACCTGTAATCAAAGATGCTTTGGGTAGACCTTTGATTCCCGGTTCAAGTTTTAAAGGTGCGCTGCGATCGCGCTTAGAGAGCTTCCTCCGAGGTATCGACCCAAATCTAGCCGAAGATCCGGCTAACTACACAAGTTCAACTAGAAACAATCAAGTCAAAGATTTAAAAGTAAAATACAAAAATGATGACTTGAATTTAACACAAGAACTGCTCGACCTAACAGACGATATTGGCAGTTTATTTGGTTCTCCCTGGATAGCCAGCAAATTCCAAGTCCGCGACTTAACCGTACAACCCGAGGCGTGGTTCGGACAATATCAAGAACGAGATGGAGTAGCCATTGACAGAGACACAGAAACCGCCGCAGAGGGCAAACTTTACGACTACCAAGTTGTCCCCGCCGCAACTCCCTTTGATTTTAAAGCAGTAGTTGAAAATGCTCACGATTGGGAATTGGGTTTATTAATGATTGGTTTGCATCAATTTGAAACCGAACAAATACCTCTAGGAGGCGGGCGATCGCGCGGTTTAGGAGTGGTTAAACTAGAAATTGATAAGATGCGCTGGGTTGATGTCGAAGACCATCCAGAATTTTTGTTAGAATACTTAAAAAAGTTAGTTATGGGAGATGAAACAGCTTATGAAGATGCGGCTGATTATAAAGATGAGTGGGTACAAAAGCTGATAGATCGACTGAACAATAACATTTCTCAATCATCCCCAACTCAAACAGCTCAATGGTAAAACTAAATATTGCAGAAAAGAGGTCAATATGGGTTTCAGCAGTTATAAAGATATCGGTGAAGTTCTCAAAGAGTTTCAGATTACTTATACTGAAGCTAATTTCATGGGAGAAACTGAATTTAGTATCCCTGAGTATTTTCGGGAAGACTTAGCATTTATGATGCGAGAAGCAGTTGTGGACAATTCAGAGTTTGCTGTGTGCGAAAATTTGATATATCCAGTTATCAAAGAAGTCTGGAAATCTTATTATAGTAAGTTTGTTCTCTGGAGCCATAGATCTCTTACCTACGACCTGAATCTGTCTGGTTTTCCTGAATATATTTTGGCTAAACGCTCTCCTTTGGGAAAATTCGTGTTTGAAAAACCTTATTTTCTGTTAGTTGAGGCTAAGCAAGATAAATTCGACGAAGGGTGGGCGCAGTGTTTGGCTGAGATGATTGCAGCACAGCGGTTGAATGACGAATTGCAGGTAACAATATTTGGGATTGTTTCTAATGGAAAAGGATGGGAGTTTGGCAAACTTGAAAATCACAATTTTATGCACAATCAGGCTTTCTACACTATTCAGGAAATCGATCGCCTATTTGCTCTTGTCAACTATGTTTTTCAGCAATGCGAAATTCAGCTTGATGAGCTAGTAGCTGCTTAATTTTTAACTATCTCTTAAATTACTCACCCATGCACAAACGATTTGTCAATCATTGCACGATCGCCCTCACTATAATTCCCGACGGCCCTATTCTCATCAAATCCGGCAAAGAAGGAGCCGATCCAACTAAACCCGATATGGAATTTGTCGAGACTTACCATGCAGGAGGGAAGTCAATTTATCTACCGGGAAGCAGTTTAAAAGGTGCTATTCGCGCTCATGCTGAGAGAATTGTCAGAACCCTAGGAAGAGATAGTAATCCTAATGATCCGAAAGTTCTCTGGGCTAACGATCCATTGAATGACAAGCATGATTACTTGAAAAATAAATCATCCAGCGATATTTACAAGTTCTCTTCTTTTACCGATCGCATTTTCGGCAACACTTCAATTGCTAGCAGAGTTAGAATCCAAGATGCTCACCCAATTGATAAGAAACAGCTCAAAATTCAAGAACGCAATGGAGTCGCGATCGATCGCGTTTTCGGTTCCGTAGCTGTCGGACCCTTTAACTACCAAGTCTGCACCGCCGGAGAATTTCGCACTAAAATACATCTCAAAAACTTTTCCTTAGCACAATTAGGCTTAATTGGCTTAGTTTTGCGAGACTTAAATGATGGTTGGTTTGGAATCGGTTTTGCCAAATCTCGCGGTTTGGGGACGGTGACAGTCAAATATAACGAAGCCGTAGTTCAATATCCCGGTTGTCAATTAGATGAAGATAATCGCCAAATTCAACAAATAGTCAAACCCGGTCGATGGGGACACGCTTTCTTGCTGGGTGCAGGAGAATTTTTAGACACAGAAGAATCTGCAAGTTATGGCTTTTCTAAACCCGATCGCGAACAAACCCCTATTCCTGCTGAACCGATGGATTTAGGTTTTGGAGTCCAGCTAAAATGGCAAGGCGACGGTGAGACTGGTGTACCGAATTTATTTAAATGTGCAGTTTGTGCTTGGAGTAAGCTTTTAACAGGTGCCGCAGCATGAACAAAGGTTTTGTATATGTTCGATCGGGTTTGTCACGAGATGAAGTTAAAGAGTTGTTAGAAAAGTTAGCAACTGAGGAAAGTTATTATTTTGTGCGATCGCCCCACGCAGTCAGCGGCATTTGCATGAAATTGCCCGATGAGTTTTTCCCCGGTTTTGAAGGGCAAATGTTTAATGCCGATCGCGAATTGCGCTGGAAAAAGCAGGGAAGTGCATATCAAGCGTTACTGCTGAGTCGAGTTGAAGCCGATTTAGAAGGATTTGAGCCGATCGATAAAGATTGCGAGTGGCAAATTTGCGATCGCGCGGCTTATTTTCACCGCCTTGACGAACCAAAATTCCCTAAAACTTTTGTCTATAAAGGAGAAAATGATGAAAAGATTGTCTCTAACAATATTAGCATAGGTCAGCGATACTTTCAAGAAAAAAGAACTGCTACCGTTCATTTTGTCGCCCTCACAGTCACGAGTTAACATGACTACAAATCTCCCACCCAAGCCCCGACGTTCTACACCGTTGCCAAGTAGTCCGGTTTCTAATAATAATCCCGCTGAAACAGGAGAACCTAAACCTTATGAATTAATTAGTTTCCCCAAAGAACGACCGCCAAAAAATCCTCCGGCCGGACATCACCAATATTTGGGCGATCGCCTGCACGGAACTTTGTTTCTCACTTTGAAAGTTCAGACTACTTTGCACGTCTCTACAGGCGTAGTTGTCATGGGTAGCGACATAGGCAGCCGCGTGCCTTTAATCAAAACAATGGTTCAAAACATTGACCAAAAGTTATCAATTCAAGGTAGTTCTCTCAAAGGCTGCATCCGGTCAGCATACGAAGCCATTACTAACAGCACTTTAGCAGTAATTACATCAAGATACAGAGATAAAATTCCGCAAGAACGCTTGCCATGTAAAAATAAACAAGAACTCTGTCCGGCAAGTCAAGTATTCGGTGCCTTAGATTGGCAAGGGCTAATTGAATTCAGCGATGCTAAATGCGAAAATACGGGCTTTGCTACGGGATTTATGCCATCTTTATATCGTCCCCGTCCCGATCGAAGACGAGCATATTTTGACGCAAGAGGCAACGTAGCAGGGCGCAAGTTTTACTATCACACAATTCGGGCGATCGACAAAGGTCAAGATCGAGGAATTACCGTTCAGCAAGCGGCTAAAGAGTATACTTTCCAAACACAGATACAATTCAAAAACTTAACAGCAGCAGAGTTAGGAACGCTTTTGATTGTGTTGGGGCAAGATCCAAAGTATCCGATCGCCCTCAAGGTAGGCGGCGGGAAGCCGATCGGCATGGGAACAATGACTGTGGAGGTGACAGCGGGAAGGGTGTTGCAGAATAAGGGAGATTTGCGCGATCGCTATTCCTCCTACAAGCCTCCAGAATCTGACAGCATGACTGGCACAAAATTGCAACAATTTATGCAAAAAAATATTCAAGCTGCTCATTCTAGTTTAGTGCAAGCAACTCAACTGCAACAACTAGCTGAAGTGTTGAAATATCCGACCGATCGGGAACCTCCAACAGGAATGTATTAAAGATGTCTAATACTGAATTAGTGACAGAATCTTTGACCGAAAACCAGTGGGAAATTGCCCACGCAATCGCTCAAACTCTAGTCAAAGAACAAACCGATGTAAATGAATTGGGAAAGGCGATCGCCTATCTCCGCAATGCAGTTAATCAAAATCGAGCTGATGCCACTTCCAGGTTTTTCAAGTATCTTAAAACCCTTGTCGGTAATGGCAGACAAATCGGACACAGTGGCAAAACCACAGATTATTACCGCAGCATCGATAAAGCTTGTAGCGATTGTCTCAAAGGATTTCAAGGGGATGCTAGCACTTTGCTGCAAATTTTAGGTTGGGCGTCTCGTTTGATGCGTTACTACAAAGAAGCGGGGCCGATTGGAGAAGTTGTGGCCCCAGTTGTAGAGTCAGCGAGACAAGTTGAAATTGCTAAGGCGATCGGCAGTCATGAGTTTGCAGTGGGTCAAATTGTCGAAGCCAAAGTTACTGCTGTCAAAGGAAACAAGGTGACATATGAAATTCTGGGAACTATCAGGCTAACTGAAAAAGAACCAAAAAAAGCACAATCCCTCTCTGAAGGACAAACGGTTAAGGTTGAAATTTTAGACCTTAAGGAGGATGGCAGTCTTAGAAAAGTCAAATGCTGTGAATAAAAATATTGAGCCTTCCTGAAGGCTGGATGATTTTGGCGTAAGGGTCGTGTTTCGTGCCTACTTTGTCAGAGTTTTGGGAAACAACGAGGGGGTTATCTCTGCGGATTTTATCCTCTCGCTTTAGCAATGCCAAATATCGATCGATACCGAGCTTGTTCTGACTGTAATATATAGTGTAATATGAATGGTAAGGCTCAGAGTTGAAACTCTAAACCTTGTAAATTTTGATACTTAACATAGGAAACAAATGTATGTATAGGTTGAAACGCCTTAACTTACCTGAATCAACTCTTCAAGCTCCAGCTAGAGCTACTGAATCAACTTTTCAAGCGCCAGATAGAACGTATTTAACAAGAAAAAGGAAAATAACATGGTGGAGATTGAGTTCACTGACGAATTCGAGCGGTGGTGGGAAACACTTGATGCAGAAACGCAAGATTCTATTGCTTTCGCAGTTCGGCTTCTAGAAGAAAAAGGAACGAATCTTCGCTCTCCTCACAGTTCAGGTATCAATGGCTCTCGTCACGGACGTATGCGAGAACTTCGGGTACAGCATCAAGGGGAGCCATACCGGATTTTGTATGCCTTCGATCCCCGGAGGGTTGCGGTACTCCTTTTAGGAGGCAACAAAACTGGTAACGATCGCTGGTATGAGGAAAATGTACCGACAGCAGATCGGCTCTATGACCAACTGTTAGAAGAGCTTAGGGAAGAAGGGTTGATATCAGAATAAAGCATTTCTGTAAATTGCACACTCCTCACCACCATAAGGACTTGAAAGTGGACACAAGTTGATATGAGATATGAGAACAAAGCCTTTTAGTGTATTACGAGAGCGGATGACGCCAGAGCGAAGGGCAAAGATTGAAAAGCGAGTTCAACTCGCCTTACTTCATCTTACCTTTTTGGAACAGCTAAAGTCGTTGGGTTATGCAGATGAGGAACTGGAAAAAGAACTCAGCAATTTTGATTCCACTTTTTCTGATTTGGATAGCCCAGAGGATATTCAAGTATCTGCCCTCTATGGCTACATCCAAGCTCTTGGTGGGAGTCTAAAATTAGTAGCTAATTTCCCTGACAAGGAAATCGTTCTTGCTCAGTTCGAGTAAGTAATACTCAATAGTATCGACAACAAAAAAGAGTTCGGGAGATTATAATCATCCGGCTCTTTTTTGCAGAGAAGGGCTTGACTTTTATCAAAATGACAGCTATTCTTTAGAAGACTGGAGAGTGAAAATTTTCCAAAGACTTCAACAAGTCTTTCAACTTACCCCGCAAGGGGATGGAAACACGCCTCTAGTATGGTGATTGAACAGTTGATTCAGTTTTCACCTCTTCCCCGCAAGGGGACTTTAATCGATCGACTTAATTGCTTCCCACACTTTTTTAAACGCGCGATCGCCCCTCTCAATCCGCCATTCCGTCAAGGGCGAGATCCATTTTTTGTGTTTTATAGTGATAAAAATTCCAAGTATTACGCAACCGACACAATGGAAGTGTCTGGGTAAATAAATAATTGGCGATCGCACCCCCCACTCCCATCCGCTCCCCGTCATCAGAAAATTGGGTCGGAAACCCCGTCCTTCCAGGACGGCTTTACAAAAAACCCAGCAACAAATCAACTCTCTCAAAAATTAGAGGCTAAAATGTGAGGATGACTCTCAAGGCATTCAGCTACCGATTCTACCCAACGCCACAACAGGAAAGTCTGTTGCGGCGCACACTCGGTTGTACTCGTTTGGTCTATAACCGTGCGTTAGCTGCCAGAACCCAAGCATGGTACACAGACCATTCAAGGGTAGGGTACGCTGAAACCTCCTCCATGCTAACCGAATGGAAGAAAACAGAAGAACTCTGTTTTCTGTCCCAGGTGAGCTGTGTGCCGTTGCAGCAATGCTTACGGCATCTGCAAACCGCTTATAGCAACTTCTTTGATGGTCGTAGTGGTTATCCAACGTTTAAGAAGAAACGCAATGGTGGTAGTGCAGAGTTTACCAAATCTGCTTTTAAGTTTAAGAATGGCCAAATCTACTTAGCTAAGTGTGCCCAAGCTTTGCCGATTCGGTGGAGTCGGATGTTACCGTCTGGGGTACAGCCGTCTACGGTCACGGTCAAGCTTTCCCCATCCGGTCGGTGGTCAGTATCACTGCGAGTTGACGTGGAAATTGAACCGTTACCTTCGTCAGACAAGCAAGTTGGCATTGATTTGGGCATCACAAGTTTGCTCACTCTAAGTAATGGCGAAAAGATCGTCAATCCCAAAGGATACAAGGCAAAGTATCGCAAGCTTCAGAAAGCACAAAAAGCGTTAAGCCGGAAGCAACAGGGGTCAAACAACCGTTACAAAGCACGGCTTAAAGTAGCGAAAGTACATCAGTCCATTGCTGATGCCAGAATTGATAACCTTCACAAGTTAACCACTCAATTGGTGCGCGAAAACCAAACGATCGCGATTGAGAATTTAGCGGTAAAGAACATGATGAAGAACCCGAAACTTGCCCGAGCAATTAGCGATGCTAGCTGGGGCGAACTGGTCAGACAACTTGAGTACAAGTGTGATTGGTACGGTCGTACTTTAATCAAGATTGACCGATGGTTTCCGAGTTCCAAACGGTGTGGCAATTGCGGTCACATTGTTGAAAAAATGCCGCTCAATATTCGTTCATGGGATTGTCCTAATTGCGGGACTCACCATGACCGAGATCTTAATGCGGCAAAGAACATTTTGGCGGCAGGGCTTGCCGTTTCCGTCTGTGGAGCGAACGTAAGACCCGACAACCATAGAGTTGAAGGGCAGTTGCGAAATCCCCGCCTCGGGAAGGAAGCAGAAACCTAAGTCGTGAGTCTTAGGAATCCTCGCCGTTATATGGCGGGGAGGATGTCAACCCCCGATTTGTGGCATTCTATATCTGAAAACCTCACAAAACACCGCATGAAGGAGGGCAGCAAGTACCAGTCGCTCTTAGATTATCTGCGCGAAAATCGCCATCTCGACGAAGTAACCCTTAACTTCGCCGAAATAGAGGCATTGCTAAACAACGCCCTCCCACCTTCGGCACGCACTCAACAAGCTTGGTGGAGCAACCGCAAAAAGGGCGCTCTGCAAGCTACCGCTTGGATGGAGGCAGGATATCGGGTGGAAACAGTCGATTTCGACTCACAACGGGTAACATTTCGCAAGTTAATCCAGAAAATTCAGGTTCAGCAGGCGGGCGATCGGGTGCAGTGGAATGGCGAACTCATCAAGGCATTGCGTCTCCATATGGGGTTGACACAAGCAGAATTTGCACAACACATAGGCGTGCGACAGGCTACAGTCAGCGATTGGGAGAACGGGCAATTGCCTGCTCGTTCCACATCAAAACATTTGGATTTGATAGCCGAGATGGCAGGATTCAAATACAGAGAGGAATCTGAAAATTCGGATTAGACTATTGACATATTAAAGGTAAACGTATATATTGTCAATATGGCAGTTTAGTTAGCCGATCGTCAAGTGCGATCGCGCCAAAAAACAAAGCCCCCAAAAACAAAAGCCAGCGCCGCAAATTGGGCACTGGCCGATTCAAAATTAAAAAATCACCTCTATGATACACCATTCTTTGACGCCTCGCCCGATTACGGATCGGGAAAAACGAATCATTCAGCTTTACGCTGACTGTCAACTGGCGATGACTCCGCAGCAATTCTACGCAAAATGGGATGTCCCGCAAGAAGCTCTAGCCCTCATTTGCTGTCGATCGCTTTCTACTGTGCGTCGCTGGTTTACCAGGGGAGGCAAGCACCGCCATCCCCAACTGCACGACTTGCGTCACCTCGCCTTGATGAATTTTCTGTTAGAGCATTTTGAAGCGATTCCCCCAGAACTTCGGCAACAACTTTGCTTAGCCAATTCGTAATCTTGCATTTTTTTCTAGCCACCTGACAAAGTAGGTGGCTAGAATTTAGCCCCCTATAATTAAGCTGAGACAATCCCTGACAAAAAACAGATTTTTTTGTTGGGGAATTCGCTATGCCTTTCAGTGTTTATAAAACCATTGATGCCCTTATCTTAAATCGCGAACCAATCCATCAAAACATAACAGAATAAATAACCCCACCCAAAATTATGTCTTGACTTCGATCCATTAAAGCTAAACTAATATAGAGTTTTACCATAAAAGTTTCTCCCCGTTCATGAACATCGCTTATCTAGTCAACCAATATCCCAAAGTCAGCCACAGCTTTATCCGCAGAGAAGTTATAGCAGTTGAAACTTGCGGCCTGAAAGTCGCACGCTTTTCGATCCGATCCTGCGAGTCAGAACTCGTTGATGAGGCCGACAAACTAGAGCAAGCATTGACTAAAGTAATCTTGGGAGTTGGTGTACAGGGGTTAGCGTGGGGCTTGCTGCGCGTTGCCGCAACTAGACCCATTCGATTCATCGAAGCTTTGCGCCTAACATTTCAAGTAGGCTGGCACTCGGAACGGGGGATTTTGCGGCATCTAGCTTATTTAGCAGAAGCTTGCATTCTTTTAAATTGGTTTGCAGAATCCGGTACAGCACACGTTCACGCTCACTTCGGGACAAATTCCACAACAGTCGCAATGCTGTGCCGCGTGCTTGGCGGCCCGACTTACAGCTTCACCGTTCACGGCCCTGAAGAATTTGATAAAGCGACACTTCTTTCCTTAAACGAAAAAATTAAGCGATCGACCTTTGTAGCAGCAGTTAGTTACTTCGGTAAAAGTCAGCTTTTTCGGTGGTGCGATCGCACTTTTTGGTCAAAAATTCACGTCATACACTGCGGCGTAGATGCTGCATTTTTAGCTGCACCCTACGTCCCCATACCCGCAGCACCCCGCTTAGCTTGCATTGGCAGGCTCAGCGAACAAAAAGGTCATTTGTTATTGCTAGAAGCTGCTAACTTGCTAGCAGTTCAAGGCTTAGAGTTTAAGTTGGTACTCGTAGGAGACGGGCCGCTGCGATCGGATATTGAAAAGCAGATTCTGCAACTCGGCCTGCAAAACCATATAGAAATTACCGGCTGGGCCAGTGGCGATCGAGTTCAGCAAGAGATTTTAGGTTCACGGGCAATGGTATTGCCTAGTTTTGCTGAAGGTTTGCCCGTCGTAATTATGGAAGCCCTCGCTCTCAATCGGCCCGTAATTAGCACTTATGTTGCTGGCATCCCGGAACTCGTAGAACCCGGTGTTTGCGGTTGGTTAGTTCCTCCCGGTTCCGTAGAAGCATTAGCAGTAGCGATGCGCGCGGTATTGGAAGCACCTTTAGAAAAGCTAGAACAAATGGGAAAAACAGGAGCCGAGAGAGTTGCTCAACAACACAATGTTGATTTAGAGGCAAAAAAATTAGTCGCCTTGTTTGAGAGTGCTTCAGAATCGTGCAAAACCTATTGATTAACTGACATCAAATCTGTTAGCATGGCAATTCTTCATATATCTCTTCTCTTTATCTGCGTGAATCAGCGTGAATCCATTCTCATCTGCGGTTCAGAAATTCTCTTTTTTTAACCGCAGATACAGGCAGATTAACACAGATTAACGCAGATGAATTATATCTATTCCGGTTGCAGCGTCCGTGATTGTTGACTGTTGACTGGATTTTACAATTCCGATGCTAACCGGATTTGATATGACATCTTGCACAATTATTAATAAGTCTTTCAAGGGCGGGCTCTCCTGCCCACCCACAGGAAAATTAATTGTTTGTGTCATCGGCCGTCGGGCTTGTTCCTTTAATTAAAGCAACCTACTTACAAACTTTTTAAGGAATAGCAACCTCTCGCAACAATCGATCGACAATCGTCTTAGCCCTCCTTCCCCCCGCCGGAATCAACCGGTGAGACAGTACGTGCGGCGCCAAATCCTTCACATCATCCGGGGTAGCAAAATCCCGCCCCGAAATAAACGCCAAAGCCTGGGACGCCCGGTGCAAAGCCACCGCACCCCGGGGACTTACACCCAAAGTAATCTCCTCATCCTCCCGCGTCGATCGCACCAAATCTACAATATACTGTTTCAAAGAGCCTTCCACCTTCACACCAGCGCACAAACGACGCAATTCCTGCACTTCTTCCAAAGAAATACAAGGCTGCAAATCTTCAACAGCAAAACTATCAGAAAGCCGTTCCAACATTTGCAACTCTTCCAACGCAGCGGGATAGCCCAAAGTCAAAGACAAAGTAAACCGATCCATCTGGGCTTCCGGCAGCGGAAAAGTGCCTTGATATTCGATCGGGTTCTGAGTCGCAATCACAAAAAACGGCGCCGGAACATTCCGAGAAACTCCATCTACTGTCACCTGCTTTTCTTCCATCACTTCCAGCAAAGCTGACTGAGTTCGCGGCGTCGCCCGATTGATTTCATCGGCAAGCAAAACATTAGCAAAAACTGGCCCGGGCAAAAACTCAAACTCTCCGCTGCGCGGATTCCAAATATTAGTACCGGTGATATCCGTCGGTAACAAATCGGGAGTGCACTGAATCCGCTGAAACTTCCCATCGATCGATCGCGCCAAAGACTTCGCCAGCAGCGTTTTTCCCACACCCGGCACATCTTCCAGCAGCGCGTGCCCGCCCGAAAGCACGGCTACCAGCACCAAGCGAATAGCATCGGCTTTGCCAACAATAGTCTTGCCTAGATTTTGTTTGAGCCGCTCAATATTTTGTCTCATATCCCTGATTTCTAATAGTTAATTGCTAGTCGCTAATTGTCGAAAAGATATCAAGATTGCCAAAATCTTGAGTCTTTGCCTTGCGGACTTCGTATTTGTACAACTAGAATTTAGTCTGACTCATGTTGCACCATTTTTTAAACCGATCGCCCGTTCTCTATCACATAATTATTAGACTTTAGCAGCTAATACGCTTCTAGCAACATCACAATCTGCCTGAATTTGAGTTTTGAGAGCATCCACAGAAGCGAATTTTTGTTCGGGCCGCAAAAACTCTATCAAACTCGCGCTCAAGGTTTTACCGTACAAATCCCCAGACCAATCTAACAGGTGAACTTCCACAGTGGGTTGCAGCCCGTCTACCGTCGGGCGGCAACCAACATTCATCACCCCATTGACAAAAAATAAATTTGATGCTAGGGCGGGGATTCGAGATTTGGGATTTTCCCGCTGATAGGAAGAACTTTGATCTTTCATCTTTTCCCCTCCATGCTTCACCGAGACTCGCACGGCGTACACGCCAAAACGTGGCAAAAATTTTTCCGGCGGCAGTTCGATATTAGCAGTAGGAAATCCGATCGTCCTGCCCAGCCGCTGTCCGCCAACCACAGTCCCCACCAAACTGTAAGGTCGCCCCAGCAACTGATTCGCTCTTGTGAGGTCGCCCTCGGCCAGACATAAGCGGATTGCAGAACTGCTGATCCGCACCGTACCGCGATTGTGCAGCGGTACAAGAGCAACATCAACACCGTAACCCGAGGCGCGAGACTGCAAATCCACAGCCGTCCCAGCGCGTCCCCGTCCAAACCGAAAATCAACCCCCACACTAATTCGACTCGCTTTTAGTTGTCGCACCAGAATTTCCTCGACAAACTCTAGGGCCGTCAAAGTCGCCAATTCTCGATCGAACGGCAGCAGCACAAGTTGATCGACGCCCATTGCTTCGAGCAATTCTACCTTTTCTGCCAGAGGTGTCAGCAGTTTTTTCGGTTGACCGGTAAAGAATTCTTGCGGGTGGGGATCGAATGTCACCACAGTGCTGTAAAGCCGATCTACCCCATGAGAATCGCGACCAGAGAGGCTGTTGCCCTCTGCCCTTGTCTGCCGTATCAAACCATCGAAATTATGGCTGCTGCCAGCTCGATCGGGCGGTGCTGCTGAGTCATTGTCGCAGGTCGCCGGATCTTCGCTTTCCAAATTTGGATCTCTGCCAGTGTTTGAGCGCAAGTTTTGCCCCGTCTCCGAAACCGTCGCAGAATTTGGCCCAGGCGATTTATTTAAAATTGGCTGCACGACTTGTCGATGCCCTAGGTGCAAACCATCAAAGTTTCCCAAGGCAACAGAAGTTGGAGTCAGAGCAGCGGTACAAGAAGAAGTTACCCACACGCTTAAGATTTTGACACAGTTAGCCAGATTGCGATCGCCAGTCGATGTTAGATGTTAGATGTTAGATTTTAGATTGACTCGATAGATGCAATCTGGGAGATTGAACTTTGGTCTAAACTTTTTGGTTTTCCACGACTTAAGCAGGGGGCTTGTATCCGTCTTTGAGGTCAGCCTTAACTTAAATTTGAGATTTCCGACCTCAAGATGTAAGAAGCATCGGGCAATCTCAAATCCATCAGACAGGCACTTTAGGCGCTTGCACCGACGCTTCAGACAAATCTTTCTCAGGAGGCAGCAACTGTAACGACAAACCTTCCCGCGCCATCAAACTGTTCGGGAACCTTTGAGCCACTTGTTCTCCCACCCTGTCTAAAAACTCGTCATTGTGCAGCGGGTCGTGGTGAAAAATCACCAACTTTTTGACATTAGCAGCCTTTGCCACCTTCACCGCTTCCTGCCAAGTCGAATGTCCCCAGCCGACCTTGCTGCTCTTCGGGGCATAATACTCCTCATCGGTATAAGTAGCGTCGTAGATCAGCACCTCAGCATCCCTGGCCAAATACAGCACATTTTCGTCCAAACGGTCGGGAAAATGTTCGGTATCAGTCACGTAAGCAGCCGAATACCCCCGCCAGTTCACGCGGTAGCCTATAGCTTCCCCGGGATGGTTCAACAAAGCAGTTTCCACCTTAATCTCTCCGATTTCCAGCGGTTTGCCCACTTCTATATCGTTAAATTTCAGGTCTGCCCCCATAATTTGCAGTGGCACCGGAAAATTGGGGTGCAGCATCTGGTCGTGGAGCCGCTGCTGGATAGTAGCCTTATTAGGAGCAATAGCCCCATAGATCTGAAAACAATTGCCCTGAATAAAAGCTGGGACAAAAAATGGGAATCCTTGAATGTGATCCCAGTGAGAGTGAGTAAAAAATATATGAGCTTTTACGGGCATCTGCGACAGGAGAGTTTGTCCCAAAACCCGCAATCCAGTACCGCCATCGAAAATTAGGCGACTGTCACCCACTCGCATTTCTATACAGGGCGTGTTACCCCCGTAACGTACTGTTTCAGCCCCGGGAGACGCTATGCTACCTCTAACGCCCCAGAAGTGAACCGTGAATTGGTTTTGCATACTAGACATGGGTTTTCCTGCAAGATTGTTCCGGCGAGCCATCGGTAAGGTGTTTACATACTGGTAAGGGTTTTACCATCAAACCCAAGCTCTTTGACGGTCGAGAAACGCACTTGTTGGAAGTGCCAAGAGTCTCGCTTGCCAGAGAATGCAAAACTGTTGGGCTTGACAACTGAGCAAGAAATTACAAGGTAGACTAATCAAGTCTCGATCGTAAGTATTCTTTTCTTCTCTTCACTAGCCTAACCTCCGCAGACACAGTTTGGGGCAGCATTTCTGCCTGAGTCTGGTCAAAAGCCGCTGTTTTTCCAGTCTCCGCACTTGCCGAACAGCATCGCGCGGTTGGTTGTTGGCGCTGCTGCTTTACGGGTTTGAACCCGGATGATGCACGTACTGCTATCTAGTCCGGTCTATAGACCATAATATCGATGCTCCTGGGCGGGTTTACGGCGATATCTGGCTGATATTGCCGATCGGGCCTCACCGGACGGCCCCTACAATAATTACGGTTAATTTACCGGACTTGATATGCTGCTTTATAAAACCTACTCAAACGTGAACAAACCTGACGGTCAACGGAGTACCGTTAGACCGCAGGCTTCTTTTTCCCTCGATGCAAGGGGTTTTTTGAGTCAAGTAGAACCACCGCCACTTTCTTCATTACTGTTTCAACGTGCCAGAAAGTACATTGAAAATCAGGATGCTCCCGAAATATAATTAGCCAGCTTCCCAACCTCCGACAGCCACCCCTTTCATCAAGAGGCGTGGATTCGGGGTACGGAGGCGAAGAATGTCTCCTTTAACTCCCCTCTAAATACACGCCTTGGACGAACCGGCTAATAGTTAACTTTAGTTACCTAAAGCCAGTTGAAGTTGACTGACAACGCTATGGGATAGTCGACTATCCCAAGATAAGTCGGCTATCCCCCGATCGCCAAAGGTTATATAGTTAACTTTAGCGCCTAAACCTAAATTAGTCTATCTAGAAGAAGTTATCTTTCTAGATGAAGAAGAGGTAGGTTTAGTCAACCATTTGCCCCGATCGTTAAGCAAACGCCACCGAACCCCTGCCCCAGAGGATCGGGCACTCAAGCGTGAACAAACCTGAGGGTCAACCGAGTACCGTTAGACCGCAGGCTTCTTTTTCCCTGGACGCAAGGGCTTTTTTGAGTGACCCAGAACCACCGCCACTTTCTTCATTACTGTTTCAACGTGCCAGAAAGTACATTGAACATCAGGATGCTCCCCAAATATAATTGCCCCGCTCGGTACCTGGAACCGCCATGCCTTCGATCGAGAGGCGTGGATTTGGGGTAAGTAAGGCCGCAGCGCCTCCTTTAACTCCCCTCTACATACACGCCTTGGACCAACCGGCTGATAGTTAACGAGAAGCCAGTTTAATTAACTCAATTCCCATTAATTCCAAAATATTAGCAGTTTAGGAATGCTCCTGCTATTAATTATCAGGAAATTGGGTTTAAAACCTCCTCATAAGCTTGACGGCTTTAATTGTAAAGTTTGGGTAACTTACCGAACACCTATGTTAGATGGTGTAGCATAAGAAGCGAGGTAGAACAATGCTAGTTTTCGAGTTCAATGCCTACGGAAAATTAAATCAGTTAACCAAAAAAATGGCTCTAAATCCCCGTCCTTCTAGGACGGCTTTAATTTCCGCAAGGCGTAAATAATTGTTAAACATATAGATTTTGCGAGCAAAAGTTTTCATAAAAGTGATAAGCTGTTGTCATGATAGTTTTAGAGTTTAAGTTGAAAGGCAAAGCGAAGCAATATCGGATCGTGGACGAGATGATCGGAACAGCTCAATTTGTCCGAAACAAAACTCTTAGATACTGGATAGACAATCAAGGAGTCAAGCTAGTTGATCTGTACAAACAATGCGCCATCATGGCAAAAGAGTTTGAATGGGCAGGTAAGCTTAATTCGATGGCACGTCAAGCGATGGCCCAACGTGCCATTTTTGCTATCCAACGTTTCTTTGCTAATTGCTTTCGCCAAGAAACCAGGGAAAAAGGGATACCCGCAGTTCAAGAAGCACACTCGATCCGTTGAATACAAAACTACAGGCTGGGCGCTTTCTACCGACAAAAGATGCTTGACACTTAAGGACGGTTTTGCTGCTGGAAAGTTCAAACTAATCGGTAGTCGGGATTTGCATTTTTATGCACCCGGTGAGATGCGAGCGAATCAGAATTGTGCGTCGTGCCGATGGATACTACGCCCAATTCTGCATCAACCTAGAGCGAAAAGAGGAACTCATTTCTACTGGCAAAACTATTGGGATAAATGTGGGATTAAATCACTTCTATACCGACAGCGATGGCGAAACGGTCCCCAACCCTCGCTATCTCCGAAAAAGTGAAAAGGCTTTGAAAAGATTGCAGAAGCGGGTTTCAAGGGAAGAAGAAAGGTTCTGGCCATCGGAAAAAAGCGATTAACAAGTTAGGAAGAAAACACCTTTATGTCACTAGGCAGCGTAAAGACTTCGCCATAAAGACGACGCCCGGCGCGGTAAAATCTAACGATTTTGTAGCCTAGGTAGAACTTCAGGTTAAAAATATGGTTAAGAACCATAAACTTGCTAAATCAATTAGTGATGCAGCGCGGTCACAATTTGCTCTTCGGGTTGGAATACTTTGGGAAAGTGTCTGGCAAAACTATAATTGCTGTTCCACCTCAGTACACTTCCCAGGAGTGTTCAAATTGTGGCAATTTTGTTAAGAAAACGCTGTCAACCCGAACCCATATTTGTGGTTGCGGAACGATACTAGATCGCGATCGTAATGCTGGTCGAAATATTCTTGCTAAAGGATTGAAGCAGGCAGGTATCAATTTAAATACGGTGGGGCACACCGAAATCAATGCTTGGGGACAGACCGATCTCTACTCTTTGATGGCAGCAAAACAGAGATAAGTTCGACTGATCGATCCAAGAATCCTCGCGCCTTTAGGCCGGGGAGTGTCAAACAGACTCAAACGGGGTAATGGTTGAGAATTCTAGATTCTTGCGTCAAGGTGAAAAAGTCCTCAAACGTTGTCACGGGATCGTGTCTAGGAGGATTAAAGGTTCAAAGAACAGGGGCTCTCGCTAGACAGCTTCTCGGGTTACGCCACCTCAAAATAAATAGGCAATCGTATTGCATCATGCAATAAAACTTGCACGGTGCGTAGTGAGCGTCCAACGACTTGAGAGCTTCGGTCGATTTGAGGATTAAAAATATGGTGAAAAATCCTTGTCTGGCTAAGTCTATTAATGACGCATCTTGGTATCAATTTCGTGTCTCGATTGAATAGTTTGCCAAAGTATTTGAGAAAGTAACGGTTGCGGTGAATCCGCAGTAAACAAGCCAAGAATGCTCTAGTGGCGGTGCAATGGTGAAGAAAACGTTATCTACGCTTAACGCACGTCTGTAAATGCGGTTGTGTGATGGATAGAGATGAAAACGCAGCTAGAAACATCCTCTCCTGAGAGGATTAGGTACGGTAGGGCATACCCGAACGCCATGCACGCTAATGCAAGCAACCCTCTCCTGAGATGAGGCCTCTACTTTTGTTGGAGAAATCCTGCCAAAGCTTGCCACGTCCTAGATTAAAGAATCAAGAGTGCGTTTACGCCCGGGAGTGTCAACAAACAATACTGTCTGGATTCTCGGTCCGCCCGGACGGCTGGTGTCCGTCCAGCTAACCGTCAGTCGATTTTAAATTTTAGACTTTGGCGTGAGACGTTCGGCGAGGGCGAGCGACGTTGGCCGAGTGCGAGGTCGAGCCGTCGAGCCGTCGAGTCGCGCTCGCCGTCGAAGGATTTTAGATTTTAGATTTACTCCACAGATGAATCTGGGCGCTTGAACAAGAGTCTAAAATTTTTGCCTCTCCACCACGAGTGTCGGAAACTTGTATCCGTTTTTGAGCGGGGTCAAGCTGTGAACCCAGCATCATTTGACACCCCGGGACAGCGAGCACCCGGGGCTGCAGGCAAAAATCTAAATTTTCGTCGCGCATGAATCGGCGGACGAATTCAATCACTCAAAATTTCCCTATTTTCTGAAATTAAAAATTTTTCGATTTTTTGCCCTGATGGCCAACTCCGATCGACCTTCTGTCTCAAGAGTGATTCAGAAATATTCGTTGTTGAACTGTTGTGCTTTTCTCAAGAATCTTCAATTGCTCTATATTTGGTAATGATTGATCGGAATTATACCAAGTTGCCGTACTCACCACGAGTTTAAATTTCTGGTATTATAGAGTCTAAGACTCTTATTGGCAGAGAATCTAAATCTGTGCTAAAAAAGCCTGGCTCATACCATTTTAGATGTGAGATTTTAGATGTGAGATTTTAGATTGGGAAAGACTGATTATGTAATGGTTTGTAACTGGCCGACAGTTGCATAGTTTATTGAAACTGATATAAGTTTAAGTTATTTCTCAAAAAAGTCAGTATGAATCAAGTAAAAAAAACTACAACGAAGAAGCTGAATCGATCGCCAGTGAAAGTGTCCGATCGCACTTGGGAACTCGATAAGCTCCCGTCGAGCCAGCTGTCCTTAGAAATGAATGATGCCCGAGCATTGAGGGAATTTAGTTCGGACGATCGCCCGCCGGGAACCCCTGCAGCGACTGGCCCGACTGCCGAAAAAAGGCGCCTCCGGTTTGATGCCAAGAGCTCGAAGGCCGGATCGCCTGTGGTTTCTACTGCCTTTCTCAAGTGGCTGCTAGAGCGTTTGACTCGATCGAAAGGTTGGCTGGCCGCTTTCACCCTGGCAGCAGTTTGGGGGTGGTGGAACAGTCAGTTACTGTTTTCCACAGGGCTGGGGATAGCAGCGATGATGCTGGCTTACCGAGGGCAGTCCTGGGACTGGCAATTGCTGCGATCGCTCGTCGAGCAATTTTGGGAGGGCCCGAACCGCCGATTCGTTTTAGCGGTGGGCACCGGCGGCATTGCTACCTTGGGCGCTTACATGAGTTTGGCGATTTGGGCGGACTCCGAGAGCCACTGGATGGCTTTGAGCCTGATTTTGCAGAACTTTGGCACGATCGCGATTGCAGGGCTGTTGCTGCGGCAAGCGTTGAGTCTGGGGGCCTCAAAAGATGAAGTGGCGCTCGATCGCATCCTGGCAGATTTGACCGATCCTGACCCAGTGAAGCGTTTGATTGCAGTGCGGCAAATGACCGATTTGGTGAATAAGGGTGGGTTTGGCGCTGTGAGCTCCGTCACAAGTTCGATCGCCCGTTCCCGAGCTGCCGAGTGCTTTCGCCTGATGCTGAGTCGAGAACCCGAAGCTTTAGTCCGCAATGCCCTGATCGAAGGTTTGCAGACTTGGGACGCTACTTATGACGGAGCACTAAAATCCAAACATCAAGTCATCGACTACTAGCTGACCGTCAAAAGCGTAAAAAGTAATTCGATGAATATTCGGACCTTTTACGCGCAGGGGAGCGCTAGGAGCGATCGGAGAATTAGACCCGGCCAGATTGGGGCCCGGCATTTCATCCTGAACAATTAAGTTGCCGTCGATGTCCCAAGCAGATAAAACCGTTCGCCGCGAACTGGTGACAAGTCCTGACACCCAGTGAACTGGATACTTAAAAGTTATTTCTATCTGTCCGCTTTTGGGGGCTCCCATTAACACTGTTGCCCCAGAACCCGTAAAAAATGCTGGGTTTGAAGGTTGGATGGCGACGGCATTGCTAAAAGTCACCCCCCAATGTGCAAACTGGTGTTCTACTACTTCAAAGCATTTTAACTCTTCTAAAGCTATGCGGACGATCGCCGGTACGGTGGCGCGCGATCGCACCTCTGACCCTGCGCCTGAGCGTTCTGGAGTGGCGACAAAAGACTTTTTGCCGTTTAAATCCATGCTTCGACAGGCTGTATCAAATTCTGCAAACCCATCAGATTGAAGACTTTTCGCATCAACCATAAAACCCTCGCGATCCCGTTTCCTGAGCAGTTGCATTTTTAGTAGACCTCCCTGAGATTACTTGTTTCTTGTGTTTTGGAAGTGATAACGGCGAGGCCCGTGATTACCAAACCTGCAACGCCGGCCTCGACACCCGCTCGCGGGCCCTCCAACAAAGACTTTCGACCTCAAAAGCCACTGCTCCGCAAAATATCGTGATTAATTATTCGTGATGGGCGAGCGTCGGCAAACCTGCCGCCTGACTGAAAGCGAGTTCTAATACTCCTGCTTTCCGAGCGCCTGCTTTCCGGGTTGGCAAACAGACTCTAGTATTTGAGGGGTCTTACCCATCATTTTGATATTATCTCCCATCGGCGGTTGTTTGCAAGGGTGAGAATAACTACAGAGCCGAATTGCCCAAATCCCAAAACTTACTTGCTGTCTGTTGTTTCGCTTCACCTGTACTAAAATAGATTTAACTATCAGCCAGTTCCTCCAAGGCGTGTATTTAGAGGGGACTTAAAGGAGGCGCTTGGAGCCTCCGTACCTCGAATCCACGCCTCTCGATCTCTCGGGGTCGCGGTTCCATGTACCGAGCGGGGCAATTATATTTGGGGAGCATCCTGATTTTCAATGTACTTTCTGGCACCTTGAAACAGTAATGAAAAAAGTGGCGGTGTTTCTGGGTCACTCAAAAAAGCCCTTGCTTCGAGGGAAAAAGAAGCCTGGGGTCTAACGGTACGAGTTGAGCGTCAGGTTTGTTGACATCTTTACTCAATCTTTACAAAAACGCCACCAGCTTGGGAAGTTTTTTCAACAGAGACCCGGCGGCGGACAAAAATCTAAAATATAACAGTGATTGAGGTTTATTTATGCTTGTACCCCTCGGCTTCGGTCAGCGATCGACAGTTACTTCTCTCGGCAGAATGGTATACTACACTGCTGAAAAAATGCCTTGGATCGGGTTGCCGAACTCAACTTCGGAAAATAAACCGAATTTGGTATTTTTTCACGGTTTTGGGGGCGGGTCGAGTGCCTACGAATGGTCGAAAGTTTATCCGGCTTTTGCGCCCGAATATCGAATTTTAGCACCTGATTTAATCGGTTGGGGACGATCGGAACATCCGCCGAGAAATTATTTAGTTGAAGATTACATCACAACTTCGATCGAATTTATAGAAAAAACTTGCGGCAGTCCGACAGATGTGATTGCTTCTTCGCTGACGGGGGCGATCGCGATTCGAGCTGCGATCGCGCGGCCGGATCTCTTCAAATCCCTAATTTTGACGATACCCAGCGGTTTGTCGGACTTCGGACAAGATTACGGCCGCAGTTTCTTCGCTCAGCTAGTGGGCACGCCGATTTTAGACCGCTTGCTCTACAGTACCGGAATCGCCACAGACGGCGGCATCCGTAGCTTCCTAGAACAGCGCCAATTTGCCGATTCCCGTCGCGTTTACCAAGAAATTGTAGACGCTTACCTCGAATCTGCTTTGGAACCAAATGCAGAATATGCCGCCCTGTCTTTTGTGCGGGGAGATTTGTGCTTTGATTTGTCGCTGTACATCACTCAGCTAACAACGCCGACAGCGATTATTTGGGGAGAAAAATCGCAGTTTACCGGCCCTGAAATCGGGCAGCGGTTGGCCAACCTCAACCCCGAAGCAATCAAGGTTTTTCAACCTCTGGAAAACGTAGGTTTGACTCCGCAGTTAGAAATTCCCGCTGTGACTATTGGCTTAATTCGGCAATATTTAAAGTTGCTTTCGGAAGGGTAAATTACCCGCCATTGATTGTTTTGCCTGACGGCTCACAATACAGTGGGAGCTTGCATCTAGGCTCCACCGCAACTCTGAGAACCTTTGCAGGATTTCAGCATTGGTTTCATCACCCGACACCCTGAAGGCACATTAACAAAGTGCCCGTACTCATCCAGTCTTGCCGGACGAGCAACGTTCTCAAAGCAATATTTCTGCTTCCCAATAAATCAGAGTGCAACTCATAGCCACAACATTCGCAGCGGAATAATAAGCCCTTGTTATGTCTATTGGCTTTATAAGTATGTCCGCATTTCACACAACTTTGCGAGGTGTAATGAGCAGGTACTTTTGTAGCCATAGAGCCGTTTAGGTCGGCTTTATAGTATATATAGCCATGCAGTTCAGCGAATGACCACTTTGCCTTATTACGATTAGCTGTACGTTGTTTCTTGCTAGCCCTTTTACCCGTTATGGACTTGATTCTGTCCCGTATTCCGGTTAGGTTTTTTAGTCCGATTAGACTTTTAGGCTTAGCTATTTGCTTACTGATTGTATGGTTCACATCAGCGGTAAACCGTCTTTCCCTTCCAGATATCGCGATTAACCTGCGAGTAGCCGAACGGGTGCCTTTGCAGTGAAGAGTTTTTCTAGCTTTTTGATAACGATTAGCCTTGTGTCTAGCTTCCTTGCCCGTATAGAATTTAGACTTTTTTTGTAAGTCGGTTTCTACTGCTACGTATCGCATTCCTACATCAACACCAGAGACTCTGGTTATTGTCATTGGGCCGATATCAGGAGTTTCTAGCTCCATACTGACCATCAGATAATAAGTCTTAGAAGAACGTTGATATACCGCTGGAATTGTCGCTTCGATCGCATTCCTCCCACCACTGACGAGCATCGCGAGTACGATCGCTCTACAGTGGGGGCATCCTGCTGTTTCAGGTGAAGAAGTTCGGCAACGGATTCGCTTTCTGAGGATGTAACGGAGGTCAGGAAGGAGGAAGGAGGAAGAGGGAAGAAGGAAGATTAATTCCCCATTACCAATTCCCCATTACCCATTAGCAATGACTAATGACTAATGACTAATGACTAATGACTATTCTTTGACTCGCACGTCGATGACGCTGGCGTTGAAAATGTAGTTTTTGCCTTCCAGCTCTAGCGTAGTACCAATTTTGACTTTCGTATTCCCTAAAACCGGGCCATTTTCAGTAAGTTGACCTTTTCCCTCTAAGGTAAACATCATATTTTTGCTGAAAGATTCTTCTTCTCTGGGATCGGGGAGAGCTTTCAGAGTGCCGTTGGGCTGAGGAACTGCTAGGGTTCTGGTGAGAGTTTTGACAGATTTGATGGTAATCTGACCGGAGGGTTGATTGCGGATTACCACATTGATTGTGTCACCGGATTTGAACAAATCTTGAACGTTTGTCCCTTTGAGACCGATCGCAATTGCATCAATCTCTACAGGTTTGACACTGGTGCCGACTTGGGCGACGGAACCGCCAGAAGTGCCGGGAAAGAAGAAGATTCCGACTGCAACTAGCAGTACGATCAGAGCGGCACCTACGTCTAGGATGCTGAGTTTGCCGAACAGCCGGCCTTGAGAATCCAAAATTTTCATAAATCGCTTAATTAACTGATAGCGACAGGAGTATGTTTACAAGCTCAGGACTTACGCAGACATGGATGAAAAACAGATGCTGCCAAAGAGCCGCTAGCGCTGGCAATGACATACGTGATTGATGGGTAAGTCCTGAAGCTAAAAGATATTACCACAACGATCGCCCAAAATCCGCAGGACTTGGGCTCGATCGGCAGAAAGCATTCGGCAGTTGACGGCGGTTGGTTGGCCGCGGGTTTTGTCGCCCGGAAGCTGGCGGGGCGGTTAAAAATGGGGAAAAAGCTAGAATAGCAACTAAGCAGCCTCAAATTGCGTCTGCCTATTTAGTGACTTTTCGAGTTTTTCCTAAACTTTTATCTAACTTATCGCAGGTATCAATCATGTTAAAAAGTTTTTGGTTGACTTGCCGGCGTACCGGGGGCCGGGGGATTTATCTGTTTCTGTCGCTGGTTGTGGCTGCGGGTATCTGGGTGGTTTCCCCGGAAGCGACTCAAGCATTTTCTTTGCCTGAACTGATTTTTCGGGGCATTCAAGTTATTCAATTGTCGAATATGTCCGATCGCCAAGAGGTGACTATTGGCCGACAAATTAATCAGCAGTTAGCCAACAGCGAGTTTAACATTGACCGCGATCGCGCCACTACACTATATATCAACCGCATCGGTCAGCGGCTAGCCTCAGAAAGCACTCGCCCGAATATTCCTTATACTTTTCAAGTGATTGACGACGACACTATTAATGCTTTTGCGACAATGGGCGGTTTTGTTTATGTGAATAAAGGTTTGATGGAGGCGGCGGACAATGAGGCCGAATTGGCAAGTGTGATCGCCCACGAAATCGCTCACATTAGTGCTCGCCACGCGATTCAACAAATGCGTCAAATGGCAATCGCCAGCGGTGTAGCTTCGGCGACTGGGCTCGATCGATCTCAGGCGGTTCAGATTGGGGTAGAATTGGCTTTGCGGCGCCCCCACAGCCGCCAAGCTGAGTATGAGGCGGATCGGTTGGGATTGCAAATGATGGGGCGATCGGGCTACGCTCAATCTGGGATGGTTGATTTTATGAAAAAATTGCTCAACAAGCCTTCTCCTCCGAGCATTTTGAGCACTCACCCAGCTACTGCCGATCGCATTGCTGCTCTGGAGCAGGCCATCGACCCGGATCTCGAAAGCGGTGAAGGTTTGAATAACGCCGCTTACAGGCTAGAAATCCGCAGGCTTTTGGGATCGTAGCAATTTTAAATCAGTCAGGCGCTCTCCTGTCTTATCTTCTCTTTTCTTACTTCGCGATCTTCGCGTCTTCGCGGTTCGTTAAAAAATAAATCCAGTTAGTAGGGTGTGTCAGAAGCAGGTTAATTTCCATTTAATCGATCCGACTTAAACTGACGCACCCTACAACTACAAATTGATTTAACACTCCTGTTGAACAAAAGGGTCGATCGCAGATTTTGGGGCTGCAATCTGCTGCTGCTTCAATGGTCTGACAACTTCGTCAAGCGGCAAAATTCGGACTTGATGGTTAAAAACATTTACTTGATAAACTCTGCGGTAGCTGAGGTCAAGTCCTGTCAGCCAGCCGCTTTTGCGATGATAAGCACCCGTGTCAATATCCAACCACCCTTGGCCCCTGACTAATTCCCCGGGTCTGACGCCCTCAAAGGTAAAAGTGATCGTGTGACCCGCAATAATCAATTTATTGGGAAAATAGGGTTTCGATATCGTGTGAAATTCCTTGCGAATCCAACAGAGTTGTTCGCTCGACTGCTTGTCAATTGGCATATGGGGGTGGACGCCGGCGTGAACCAGCCAAATGTCCCCTAAGTCCCGGTGGGTGGGGAGCGTTCGCAGCCACTCTAAGTGTTTGTACGGCATCATCCCTGTATCTCTGTAACTCGCTACTGTGGCATCCCCCCCGCTGTACAGCCAAGATTGCCATGCTTGCATATCCATCGGCACCCCCGACAAAGCCTCCAGCATCAGTTGTTCATGGTTGCCCAGCAGAGTTTGGTAGGGGCTTTGCTGGACAAAATCTAATACTTGAGCACTTTTGGGGCCACGATCGATTAAGTCTCCCAAAAAATAGACGCGATCGTCCGAGCCGGGGGCAAGTGCCTCTAGCAGGGTCATTAAGCCGTCGTGATGCCCGTGTACGTCCCCGATAACAATGCGCCGGTGCTCCATTGTGTTTATCCGCTTCCCTGAATCAAAAGCCAAATCTTTAGCTTATAGCATCTAATGTTGCTGCTATTTGCCCCCCCTCTTTTGCGGTGCAGGGGTGTAACCCATTATACTGCTTTATATAAAGATTCTGTAAAGTTCACCAGTATCTGTTTGCGTACCTAGTGATAGAAACACAGGCAAGCTGTTAATTGTGGTTCTGCAACTGCTGTTACTGAGCCAAAGCTTTGAGTTATTTCACGCTGTAGGATGCCTCAGCCATTAGCCGATGGATTAAGTCGAAAATAATCCTAGCTGACGCACCCTACTAGACGATCGAGCGTCTTCGGCTGTCACTGAGTCAAAGCTTTGAGGAATGTCTGGAGCTCTGCCAAAAAACCTTTCTTTTTGAGAGGTTTTGCAGGTGTGGTGGAGTCAGGATCGGCGCTTGGGAGAGAAGCGGCTAAAATCCGCTCTAAATCGTCTCCCACAGGTTTTTGGGCGGTTTCAGAAATTAGTTCGTATTCGTTGTTTGTTTCCAGCCAGACTTGCCAGGATTGGGGGTAGCAGCGGAATAAAGCTGCTGTGTCTAGGGGTCTGATGTAGTAGCAGCATTCGATTTTGCTCAGGAATCGATCGCGCAGTTGACGGCCCGCATACCCTATACCTATGGTAGCAACATCTTCGAGGCGCGGGTTGAGTAGAATTACTGGGCGACCTGCTGCAGCTATGTAAAGTTTTTCGACTTGGGCCACTTCTACAGCCGCCGGGTTCACCAGCAGGAACAGTTCGTCTTCCGGTGCTATTTTATCTTCAACAGGACTGCGACTGCTGCCCAAATCAGTGACTTTAAACGGTGTTTCTCCCCAGTCGCGGCGGGCGAGGGCGGCAGCACCGGTGTCTGGAAAAAAGACTTTGACTCCGGGGTAGATTTCCTCAAATTCTGGGAGGAATTGTTCGGTGATAGACTGTGCTTGCAGTGCGATTTCTGGAAATACTAATTCGACTTGCAGTAGAGTTTTGCCGTCCGAGAGGGCGGCGGCGGTTGCAATGCGCGATTGGGCGATCGCGTCGTTGAGATCCTTGGGCAGTTCTGTCATTAATCTTATTGTTTTTACTCGACTTCTCTCAATCCAATTTTACCTGAGATATTGCACCATTCTCAATTACCTGTTTAGGAACAGACAAGATGGCTGTGAAGCGAGAAAATTCACTCTTTGTGGAACAGCCATCTTGCCTGTTCTTGAGCCGGGTGCAAGATGTAAGTTTTACCGCATCAAGCAACAAAAGCTAACACCGACACAGGCGAGCCGGAACCTCCCAAAATGCGCAATATTCCGATAACTAAAGTGATGTCAGCCGCCGGTAAAAAGTCGAGATTTGCCAGATTTTCCAGCACTATTCGCTGCTTTTCCAATACCAGTTTGTTAACGGCAAAACTTTCATCTAGCCCGGTATCTACTCCGTGAGTGTCGGTTCCAACTCCTGCTATCGAGCGTTCTTCTAGCAAAAATTGAGTGGCTGCTTTGCCAAATCCGGGAAAGTGGCAAATCCCGCGCTCGTCTCGGTTAAAAAATGCTCTCTCGTTATCCCATTTTTCTTGCCAGCCAGTATACAATAAAACTAGATTTCCCGGTTCTATAAGTTTGTGCTGCCGTTCCCAAGTCAATATATCATCAATTGTTAAAGTGTAGTCGGGATTGGCAAGGCTTTGCTCTCGGATGTCGATCGCAATTGCAGGGGAAACTAGCGACTGCGGGGAATAACTATCAATGCTGGCGCCTCCTGCATAAAAGCTGTTGGGTGCGTTGATGTGAGTGCCGCTGTGTTCTCCCATTGAGAATTTTTGCAGGAAATAGCCGTTTTTTTCTATTTGAGAGACTGTGGCAATTTCTGTGGCTGGATCTCCAGGCCAGATGGGAATATTTGGGTGGATTGAATGGGTTAAGTCTACAATTTGGCTGTAGGGGATCGTTTTTAAGTTATTTGAGTTGAAGTTGTTTGTCATCAGGTAAAATAGATATATTATTTATTAAACACAGTTGATTTTTGGATTTTCTGCGCTCTAAATCTAAAATCTAACATCTAAAATCTAAAATTCGCTTAGTCGATCGAGCGTTGCTTCCATCACATCCTTTGTTTGCCCGGAAACAGTATACACCAAAGCTTCTCGATAAACTCTCCCGGCAGAGTGAACAATACCGTTAGCAGCACCGCTAGAAACTGCAACCGCAGCGTGCCCGCAACGCACCGCTAAATCAATGGCTTGAGCCCGCAGCGCTAATTGTTCAGCTTTCGAGCTATGTTGAGATTGTTGGAAATTCTCTTTTAGCCGATCGAGCTTTTGCTCTAGTTTTTGGCAAGCCGCCACTATAAAAGGTGAATTTTTAGCAGCCGCCGCTGCTGCAATTACATCCAATCCCGCTCGAATACAGCCAAAAGTAGCCGGAACAGAATTCAGTATATTTTTGCTGTCGGTTTCCGAAATCCACCCCACAGGTTTAACCGAAATTATTTCCGATTCATGCAGCCACCAATTATCGAGAGTTGCTGTGACAGTATTAGTCGAGTTCATGGCGATTAATTGCATGATGTCGCTGAATGTTATTTTACCATATTCGCGTTCAATATTGACAAAAGGTAGCAAACCGAAAACAGCGCGGCCGTCAGGAAGTACCGCAGCTACAATAAACTTTTGAAACAATCCAAAACCTGTTACCCAAGGAACTTTTCCTGACAGTAAATAGCCATCTTTTGCGGGAGTGGCGGTGACGGCAGGATTCCCCGATCGCCTCAAATGCGAAAACCCAACACCCAAGCGTAACTCTTTTTGGGCGATCGCCGGCAAGTATCTGCTTTTTAGCATTTCATTGTCGCTGTTGGCAAGCATGGAAGTTGCGCTGTGGTGCTGAGTTTGCAGAAAACACAAAGCACCGGAATATCGAGCCATCAATTCCTGATATGGGTAAGAAATCTCCGGTGCAATTGCGGCGCCGCCCCATTTTTGAGGAACTCGCAACGCTAAGAGCGATCGATCTTCCAATCCAGCAAGTGCTGTTTTCAGCGCTTCCGAGTCGCTGTCGATAATTCCCGCGTGGGGTGCAACGCACTTTTGTAGGTAATTTTCTGTGCTGTTGAGAATATCTTGGTAATCCATTTTTTTAAATTATTTTATAGTGATTTTTACCATTACTTTGGAAAGTTTCAGAGGCCACGCATAGGTAGCTAGAAACCCGGTTTCTACAAGTTTTGCGACGAGTCACGATAAATCTACGAAAAAATCGGGTTTCTGAGGTAATCTTCTAGTTAGTTTTATTCAAACTTCTGTGGGGTGCGCAGAAAATCCCGCCCCAAAACTAACTCATTCCCACACTTTCCAATCTGAGACGACTACCGAGACAACCTGCTAGGATCGCTAATGGCATTTTATCAAAATTTTAAAGATAATCACTTAGTTTATCATCAATTCTCAGGTATTTATTCAAATAATTATTAACATTTTATCATAGTGAGTGAAGCTTTGTAAACCACTGAAATCACGAACTATTATAAATAATGGTAGAGTGCTGCGTGCTCCGCGTGTATTTATGAATAATCCTAGGGTGCGCAACACCATGTATTTAAATACTGCGCGCAATTTATAACTAACAGTAGGGCGCGCACTGCGCACCGTATATTTGAATGCTGCGCGTAATTTCTAACTTACGAATGGTCGATTAGAAAATCGACACAAAAAACAGCAAACACCTATACTAAATATAAGAAATAGATTCCACAGCAATGAAAAATAAACTCGATCGGCTAAAAAAGTTTTTAGGTATCCTGTGTGCGATCGCCTCAATAACAGTCTTATTCCACTCCACAATACCGACGGTAGACGGCGCAGTTTTTGCACAGGAAGGCTCAACTATACCCGGACAAACCACCGTAGCTTTTGCACCCAACATACCGGGCGGCGGATTAGACTTTCACGAAGCAGCAGGAGGACACACTTTAGAGAGACACGTTGGCAAAACAGAAGCACAACTAGCACAGCGACTCGCAAGCGAAACGAGAATTTCTGCCGCATCTTCCTTTACTAACCGTTCCGTCGCCGAAGTGGTCATTGGGGAAGCAATGAACAGAAATCAAAATGCGATCGACTCCTGGGTGAAAAGTCGCGGCAATCGTTATACGATCGACTACAACGCCAACAGAATAATTGGCATTACTCTGCGCCGCCGCGCATCCAAAGCAACTTCAGCATCTCGCCTGAGAATCGTCCTCCAGCGCAGCGCCAAATTACCTCCCGGATACTTTATTCTCACAGCCTATCCCGAATGATAAATCAATTTCCTCATTTAACCCAATTTTTCAGTTCCTACTTTCACCAAGACTGGCCGCTAGAAGCTGACATTCCCAGCGATGTAGTGAACAACTACCGCAGCAGCGAACCGCCCGCAAATGTTGAAGCTGCATCGCAAGAACTCAGCAAACTGCTCGAAATGCCGATCGCCCCAGCCGATTTAGAAGCATTCATCCTCGATGAATTAGGGTGTTACTACGACCCCAAATCCGAAAATCAAACAGTCAGAGAATGGTTGGAATCCGTGCAAAAGTCTTTGACAAATCCCAGCTAAACTCTATATATTTGTAAAAATGCGGCTATATATTTGTAATGACAAGGCTATATATTTGTAATGACACGGCAGTGCCGTGTCCTACAAGTTATCCACAATTCAATAGGATAGCTAGCTCACTTGCTAACCGTCAATAAGTAGCCTTCGTGGACGTTGAAATTAGGGATAACATAAGCCAAGCTGCCGCTACCAACCGAAACTTGTTCTTCTTTAACGGTGACAAGCTTTTGCACTGCTCCTTCTTCATTGTTGGGAATCTTTTCTAATTTTAGAGTGATTTTCTGACCCCTTTGAATACCTAGCTGCTCCAAATTCCCCAGGGTTAATGTTACCCTTGTTGCTGAGGAATAATTGCGGTCGAAATAACCTAAAAGTATCTGTGCTTTACCTTCAGGATTTGACTTGCTGGCTAAAGCGACAAGGCGATCGTTATCTGACCCACTCCGCACCCGCGAATTAACTCCGTCAGCATAAGCTTTGTAAGTCCACCAAGCGGCTCTCGGCTCAAAAGTATTAGGCATGACCATCCCACTCAGCGTATTGTTGAAGCAATTGCTAACTTTATTTGGCCCTTTACTATCCCAACAAGCTCTGCAAGCACCGTCAGCTTTTGCATACTCTAAGTTATACAAATAACCTAAGATTTCCCCCGGCTGGTACTGCGCTAAGTTCCCGACAATTTCGTTGACGTAAATTTTTTGCAATTTCAGTTCCTTGTAAGAGGGACTTTGCTGAAAATTGCGTTTAGCATCGATGACATGATCGTCAACAAATAAAATCCTCGTGTCGTTGAGTTCGTGCCAAGCTAGGAAATTTACTTCCAGTTTGTTAGCCTTGCAGTAATCCAAAAAAGCGGCGAGATATTCTTTGTTGTAGTTGGTAATGCTCGGTCCGCCAATCATTGCTGATGGCCCCAATTCTTCCCGCAAAATTTTGTAAGCCCTTTTGTAGGTTTCAAAGAATTGTTCTCTGCTTCCATTCCAAAACGGATTTTTTAAATCGGGCTCATTCCATACATCCCAAATAATTTTTTTGCCTTTATTTTGCTGGGCTAACTGTCGGATGAAGGCTTCCCATGCGGGGTAGTTTTGATAGGGCCAGCCATTGGGATTGCTACCGTAGCCCCACAAGTCGCTGACTACTAACTGAAACTCGGCTCCGCTGGCGATTACTCGATCGTAAATATCGAGCCTCCCCACCCGCCAAAGTTTCGGCTGCAAGGGTTTGATAGAACTATCCGGCGGTTTTGCGGTGTCGATTCCGTGCAGGATGCCGCTCATGGAAATTGTACCGGTGGCTGGCTGTCCAAAATCAACTGCGACGTTCGATCGAACTTGGGCAACAGTTGGTTGCTGTCCCCAATATGTGATTAACAGGAGAGTGACAATAGCTAAACCAATTGGCAGCAGTTTATTAATAGGTTTGAACTTGAATGTAAATTGCATATCTTTTCTTTTCTCCATTCTGCAAAGGGGGACTTTGTATGTGTATAGCAATCCTAAATCATTTGTGAATTTCTTACTCCCTCCCCGAACTCGCGGGGAGGGTTGGGGTGGGGTAAAAAATTTACGACTCCTGCAAGGATTGCTCTAGTAGCGATTTCAAGATCCGATTTGCTTTCCAAGCGAGACAGAGCTTAGGAACCAGTTAAACATTAGTAAATTCCTAGTGAGGAGTTTAGTCCTCTCTTTAATCAATCAGAACTCAACTCCTTACTACCAACTTACCAATAATAATTTTAACGAACCGATGAAAACACTTCTAAACCCAGTCTTGATTCTATCACTTGTTGCCACGCTCGGGAGTTTATCAGCTCGTTGGTATCGAAATTAACTCCTTTTTCCTCAGCAAAAATACCAAAATTTTTCACCCAATCAAAGATAGTTTCTGTGGTAAAATAAGGTGTGCAGGTCCAAGCAGACTGCAAATTATTCACCATCTCGGACATATCTCCGTTATTGTAAGCATCCCAAGCTTTCCACACTAAATAATAGTATTTCAGCAGGCTATCCACTTGCTGTACCTGCTTTTTGAGTTTCGGACAAATAGAGAAACTGTCGCTCTCACCGTCACTTACAAATGCCTGTTCAATTATTTCTCCATATTCCCGAAGCATCCGTTCTTCTTTGAATAGTTCTTGGGCTCGCGCATTGCACGCTTGTCCTGCAAGTCGGCGCGATTCGGGATTTTCTGCCCATATTTCCACCGTTTCTACCAACTCTTTTACTGTTCCTTCTGGGTCGATTGTAGGATCGGGGAGCAACTTTCCTGTATCTCCCAATTCTTCAGGGATCCCGCTGACTGCTGTGGCAATTACGGGCAACCCTTTCGCCATTGCTTCCATAATTGCTAGCGGCATTCCTTCTGCTTGGGGAGATAAAATAAAGATGTCGCTGGCGTCGAGCCAATCGGCAATATCCCAGCGCTGTCCTAAAAATTTAACCTGTTCTTCTACTCCCAATTTGCTCACAGTTGCTCTTAATTCAGGTTCCATATTGTCGTGAGTAGTAGACCCAGGCCCTGCCCAAACAAAGTAAATTTGGGGCCAAATTGGACGATATTTTAATTGGGCGATCGCCTGCAATTGATACTGATATCCTTTAATTGGAGTCAACCTCGCCGCCGTAAAACAAACCACAGCATTTTCGGGGATTCCTTGTTCTTGACGCAAGCGTTGGCGAGTGGAAAGATTCTGCGGCTCAAAATAACTATTTGGTCTGCCATAATAGATTACTTTTCCCCGTTCTAGACGCGCTTTAAATAGACTTTGGAACAAGTTTAAATTCTCGTGGGAAACTGCTACTGCTGCTTTGGCTACCATGTACTGGTAGGCAACTGCATCGAAATAGGGAATTCGATCGCCGCGATCGAAGGTTTCATAATTGCGATTGATATAACCCAGACTGATTATGTACGGTATATTTTGCTCGATCGCAACTTGTTTTGCTGCAAAGTTAGCCATCGGCCAGCCGTCACTAAATATAATTAAATCCGGTTGATCCTGGGCGTAAATCTTTTGAGCATCATCTAAATTGTAAGCAATTCGCAAAAACTCTTTCATCGTGTCGAACTCTAGCCAAATATGTTCGATACCTCGCTTTTTTTGTTCGGTAATTAAAGGGTTAGAAACTTGACTTTGAACGCTGGTAACTCGGTAGCCATCCTCCGCTAATTTACACATCAGCGAGTGGTTAAACTGAGCCAAACCGCCGACTCCGGGGTCTTCTGTGTACAGGAGTACGTGCTTTGTTTGCTGGCGATAAATCGAACTGGGAGCCGATTGAAACTGATAAGGATTGTTAGCTGCGAGCGCCACTATGTCTTGCCATTCCTGTAAATTGGTTAAGGCATAGGCATCAAAGTTGTAGCCGTACTGTTCTGAAACCCCCTTAAAAGTTTCCAGCCAATTAAAAACAGTTTCAGTACCTGTCAAACGAGTGTAATACAGAGATTTTTCCAGACTTTCGACCATTTCTGGCAAATATCCGTCGCGGTACATCCGCCATGCTATCCATACTAAACACTTGTAACGTTCCGTGCGTTTCAAGTCGCGGATGTGCTGAGGTAAGTCTGGTCTCGCGAAAAATTGCTCCATCAAAATTTCCGTATTTTTCATTAATTTGGAGCCGTTGGACATGAGATTGGTGTCGTGCTGACGATAGCAGGTTAATATCTCTTTTAACCAAACTGACTTGCAGCCTTTTAAAGCTAAACGTAGGACAAAATCTAAATCTTCGGTTGGCGGCAAGCGATGATCGAAACCCCCCAAGCGTTCCCACCACTCTCGCCGCAGCATCATGGCGCTGGGACGCACTGATTTGTACAAAACAAAAGCTTCTAAATCTAATGTGGGTGCTTCTTCCCAAGGGTTTACTTCATAGATGCCTTCGTCGTTTTTGCCAACGATAAGCCAACCTGTTTGCACCATATCTAATGTGGGGTCAGCGTCAAAGCAAGCTACTTGTTTTTCAAGTTTTTCTGGTAAGAAGAAGTCGTCAGCATCTAGAAAAGCTAAAAATTCCCCTTTTGCTAACTTGCAAGCACTATTTCGAGCAATTGCTGCTCCTTGGTTATCTTGATAGATGTATTGAATTAAATCGAGGTAAGGTGCTAAAACTTGGCGAGTGTTGTCAGTTGAGCCGTCGTCTACGACGATAAGTTCCCAGTTTTGATAAGTCTGGCCCAGAACACTCTCTACGGATTTGACAATGTAGCGATCGCAGTTGTAAGCCGGGATGATGACACTGACGCGCACTTTTTTGGGAGTGATGATACTAGCCATTAACTGTTTCCATTCTGGTATTTTTCTGAGAGCAATGCCATCTATTGGGCAGCCGTAGGTGTTAGAAATTCCGGTAAGGCGCTTTACCCAATCTATTATAGTTAGTGTCAGCGAGGACGGGGTATAATCTAAAGATTTTTGCAAATACTCAGTCATTTCTGCCGGATAGCCGCTGTAGTAAAGTTGCCACGCCATCCATGTCAGAGCTTCATAAAGAGCCTGCTTTTCTAATTGACGGATGTCCTCTGGCAAGTCGGCTCTACTGAAGAAACTTTGCTTTAATTTAATACAAAGGTTGGCCTGTTTTAGCGCTCTCTGGATGGACACATTTTGCCCGTGCTGGCGGTAGCATACTGTCACTTGAGGCAACCAAGCAGCTTCGCAGCCAGATAGTGCTAAACGCAAGATTAAGTCGGCATCATCTACTGAATCATACTGAGAATCAAAGCCACCGACTCGTTCCAGCCACTGCCGCGAAAACATCATGGCGCTGGGAAGTAGGGGCATATAAACAATCCAGGTTTTTATGTCTAGCTGAGGCAAGTATTCCCAGGGTGTGACATCGAAAATACTTTCGCCTTGCTCTTTAACCATCCGCCAGCCACTATTAACAATTCCTAGTGATGGCTGAGCGTCAAATAACGCAACTTGTCCAGCTAACTTATCGGACAAGAAAAAGTCATCTTGATCTAAAAAAGCAATTAATTCACCTCGGGATTCCTGAATTCCTCGGTTGCGGGCGGCAGCTACTCCTTGGTTTTCCTGATAAACATAGCGAATTTTGTCAAAATAAGGCTGCAATGCTTGGCGGGTGTCGTCGGTTGAGCCGTCGTCTACGACGATAATTTCCCAGTTTTTATAGGTTTGGCTGATGACGCTTTCTACCGCTTGCGCGATGTAGCGATCGCCATTATATGCTGGAATAATTACACTTACTCGCGCTGTCGAATTTGCTATTGACATGAGTTTTCTCGGTAATAAGGAAGGGTTCGGCAACGGATTCGGAAACGGATGTAACGGATGTCAGGAAGAAGGAAGAAGGAAGAAGGAAGTTCGGCAACGGATTGTGTAACGGATGTAACGGATGTAACGGATGTAACGGATGTAACGGATGTCAGGAAGAAGGAAGAAGGAAGAAGGAAGAAGGAAGAAGGAAGAAGGAAGATGCAATTCTACTGCTGACAGGAATCCCAATTTAAAATGTCAATCTGTTACTTTAGCGTGTAGAAAATACAGGTTCAAGACCCTGTACGCGCTCGACCAATTGTTGCCATTCGGTGGATTTTATCAGAGAATATGTATCTAAATAATGCCCTTTTGCTGACGAAAAGTTGCCAAAATATTCTACCCAGTTTAACAGCGTTTCTGTACTCAAAAAAGGTGTGTACTGCAAAGATTCTTGAAGCCATTTCTGCATTCCGCTTAGATCTTCTTGAGAGTAAGCCTGCCAAGCATTCCACACTAAAGAGCTGTAGTGTACCAGGGTTTCTATTTTCGCCATCGACTCCTGCACCTCTTTTTTAGTAACAAATGGATCTGTTTGGCGATCGTCGCAAAGTAAAGCTTTTTCGATCGCCTCAATTGACTCTGCCAACATCCGTTCCTCTTTGAATAGTTTCTCTGCCCGCTGCTTGCAAGCTTGACCGATTTGATGTCGTAATTCTGGATTCATCGCCCAAGCTTCTACTGTTTTCGCCAATTCCCTCGCGGTTCCCTCTGGATCGGTATTCGGATCGGGCAACAATTTCCCAGTATCGCCAAGCCCTTCAGGAATGCCGCCCACAGCCGTTGCAACTACCGGCAATCCCTTAGCCATCGCTTCCATGACTGCAAGAGAAGGCGCTGCATCTGCTAGAGAAGTCAAAATGAATATGTCGCTAGCATCCAGCCAATCTAGGATATCCCAGCGCTGTCCGATCGCCTTCACGCGATCGCTCACCCCTAACTCTTTAATAGTTTCCCTCAATTCTATTTCTACATTGTCAGCGCTTCCCTCACCAGTTCCTGCCCAGACAAAATACAGTTTAGACCACACAGGAGACTGCTGCAACTGCTTGATTGCTTCAATCTGATATCGATGCCCTTTAATCGATGCCAATCGAGCAGATGTGAAACAGACAATCGCATCTTCAGGAATTTCTATTTCTTGTCGCAGGCGTTGACGGACCGCAGCATTAGGAGGTGCAAAATATTCTGGAGAACGCCCCAAGTAAATCACTTGTCCTCGCTCTTTTGGCAACTTGAAATCTCGGCACAATAAATTCAAATGTTCGTAAGCCCCAACAATCAAGGCTCTAGCTTGCAGGCAGTGGTAGAGCACTCCTTCTGCATAAGGCACTACATCCCCGCAGGCAAAAGTTGCGTGTTGTGGCATAACTAACCCGATTACCATCATGTATGGTATTGCCATTTGAATAACTACCTGTTTAGCTGCAAAATTGGAAAATGGCCAACCATCGCTAAAAATAATCAGATCCGGTTTATTACTAGCAAAAATCTCTTCGGCATCCTGAGTATTTCTTAAAACCCGCTGTAAATCTTTATGACCGCTAAAATCCAGCCACAAGTGCTCTATACCTAACTCTCGTTCTCGCTCAACCAAGGGGCTAGAATGTTTGGTTTGCACGCAAGTGACTCGATAGCCTAATAGGGCTAACTTACAGAGAATGGCATGATTGTACTGCGCCAATCCTCCCACGCCCGGATCGTCCGTGTTGTAGAGTAGAATGTGCGATTCCCTACGGGATAGGTTCGCTTCACGCGCTTTGGAAGGTGTGGGAATAGAACTCTGTTGAGATTGGGGTGGATTAGTCATCACGATCGAAATTATCTCTTGCCATTGGGCTAACTTACTCAGCGAATAAGCGTCAAATTTTTCACCATATTCTTCAGAAGCCATCTGAAAACTTTCCAGCCAATTCAAGACTGTTTTCGTGGGCGAAAAAGGCGTATAGTGCAATGACTTTTCTAAACACTGGGCCATCTCTGCTAGATAACCGTCGCGATACATCCGCCATGCCAGCCACTTTAAGCATTGATAGCGTTCCTGGTTTTTTAACTGCCGGATTGACTGAGGCAAATCGGGTCTAGCGAAGAATTGTTTCATCAGAATTTCTGTATTCTTCATTAGCCGAAAACCGCTTGACATGAGATTGGTATCGTGCTGGCGATAACAGGTAAGTGTCTCTTCTAACCAAACTGCTTTGCACCCCTTTAAAGCTAAACGCAAGGCAAAGTCTAAATCTTCCGTCGGCGGAAGCCCAGAATCGAAACCCCCCAAGTATTCCCACCAGTTACGCCGCAGCAGCATCGCACTTGGGCGCACACATTTATATAGAATAAAGCTTTCTAAATCTAATTTGGGCGCTTGCTGCCAAGGCTTGACTGCAGAAATCTCTCGCCCGGTTCCATCGACCATCAGCCAACCTGTTTGTACCATATCTAATGTGGGGTCAGCGTCAAAGCAAGCTACCTGTTTTTCTAGCTTGGATGGTAGGAAATAGTCATCAGCATCTAGAAAAGCTAAAAACTCGCCTTTGGCTAGCTGGCAAGCACGATTCCGAGCCATTGCTGCGCCTTGATTTTCCTGATATATGTAGCGAATTCTGTCAAGATAAGGCTGCAATACTTGATGGGTGCTATCTGTCGAACCGTCGTCTACAACTATAATCTCCAAATTAGTAAAAGTTTGAGCTAGGGCGCTTTCAACCGCTTGCACGATGTAGCGATCGCCATTATATACAGGTATAATTACGCTTACTTGCGGTGTCCGAGTGGCTGTTGACATTATTTAGCTCGCTGTTAACATATGATTATCTAGTTTATATTAATGTCGCGGACATTCAGCACTATTATGTGCTCGGTAGCTCTAATTACAGAAATTGGAATTTTGGCAAATTCTAGCATATAATCTTACAGGTAATCATTACTCAAAAGGAAAAGAAAAAATGAATTCAGAAACAGTGCAAGTGAATTTCCAGCAGCAGGCAGAAATTTATTTAGCTACAGGGAACTTCGATCGGGCGATCGCACTTTGCCAACAAGTTTTAGAATTGCAGCCCAACTCTGCCGAGGCTTGCAAAACCTTAGGAAAGGCGCTGCACGCTCAGGGTAAACTAGAAGACGCAAGGTATTGGTACAAAGTTGCGATCGCCTACCAACCGGATTTTGCCGAAGCTTTTGCCAACCTCGGTACTCTCTGCGCTACCTTGCAGCAATGGCAGGAGGCGATCGGCTGTTACCAAAAAGCCATCTCCCTACAACCAGACTGTGCAGGATTTTACCGCAATTTGAGCCGGATATTTACCCAAGTCGGCTCTTCTGAGGAAGCTGCTGAATGCTCCTATCAAGCACTCATGCTCGCACCCGTAGAAATAGCCGAAGAATATCTCGATTTAGGTAATACTTTATTGGGGCAAAATAAAACTCAATCAGCATTAATATGTTACCGCCGTAGCATTCAGTTAAACCCCAGTTGTTGCGAAGCTTATTATAAATTAGCCGATGCTGCCGGCTCGCTGCAACAGTGGGAAGAAGCTATTATTAACTACCGCAAAGCTATTCAAATTCAGCCCGATATTTCGGAGCTGTATTACAAATTAGGAAATGCTTTGCAAGCAACCGGGCTATTAGATGAGGCTTTGAAAAACTACCACGAAAGTATAGATTTTAATCCCAATTCTTCTTTGTGTTACTACAATTTAGGCAGTGTATTGCTCAAATTAGAAAAATGGCAAGAAGCGATAATTGCCTATCGCACAAGTGTTGAAATTAACCCGGGTTTTCCTTGGTCTTACTATAGCATCGGTGAAGCTTGCGACAAATTAGAAAAATGGTCGGAATCAGCCGCAGCTTACCAGCGCGCTACTGAATTAGACCAAAATTTTTTTGCAGCTTTTCACAAGTTAGGAGATGCTCTTTTTAAACTAGAAAAATGGTCAGAAGCTGAGGCTGCATACTCCCGGGCGATCGCACTCGATGCGGATTTATTTTGGTCTCATTATAACTTAGCTTTGACTTTAGTTAAACTTCAAAAGTTTGCCGAAGCAACACTCGCTTATCGGCGGGCGATCGCACTCAATCCAGAATTCTCTTGGACTTACCACAATTTAGGAGAGTTGCTGTTAAAAACCCAACAGTGGAAAGCAGCAGCTACCGCTTACGAACGTGATCTTAAACTCAATCCCAGTATTTCTTGGTCTTATTACAATTTAGGCGATGCTTTGACTGGACTTCACAGGTGGGACGATGCTGTTTCTGCCTATCTTGGCGCACTTCAAATTGACCCCTCTCTCCCGAATCTTTACACAAAGTTAGGTGAGGCATTAACAAAAAAAACTCGGGTAACTGTAGACTTAGCAACTAGCTATTATCATCAGGAAATGCAGCCACTATACCCTCCTGAATTTTACTGTCAAGTAGCACAAAATTTTGCAGAGAGCGATCGGTTCAACGAAGCGGCAGTATTGTACTCGATGGCATTAGAAATCAGACCAAAAAATTTAGAAATATCCCAAAAATTAGAGGATATTTTAGAAAAACAGCGTCAAACAGGGGAATCTAGTGTATTATTAGAGTTAGAGGCTCATGACATTCGCGATCGCTACATTGCCCGAGTAGTCAAAGGCAAGACTTTTGCAGAAGTCGGCGGCTTGTGGGGAACTGTCAGCGAAAAAGTATCTGTCGCTAGCAAATACGGTGCAGTTTCTCTGACAATGATTGATGCCATGCCGGCATCCCTCCACTGGTGGCAAGATTTTCACGATCGCATGACAAGTTTAAATATTGCTAATTATCACTGTATCAATCAAGATATCACTCAGATTCAGCTTGCAGACATTGGCGATCCTTACGATGTAGTTCACTGTGCAGGAGTTTTGTACCATCACCCCCATCCGTTGCAGATTTTAGTGGCATTGCGTCAGATAACTCGCGAGCATTTAGTTTTCACTTCAGCTATTACCCAAGAAGTTATAGAGAATGAGTTTGGCCGCTATGAAATTCCCGCTTCTGGAGTAATGTTTATTCCCGCTTTGGACGACGCAGAACGAGCTATTTTAACAGCTTATTGGCGGCCATACATCAACAACAACCAACTTATAGGGATAACTGAGAAAGCAGTTTTTGACCTGAACGATTTGGCGGCGTGCTGGTGGCTACCTACAGCTACTGCTTTAGAAGCTATGTGTAAAGTCGCGGGATTTAAAGTTTTAGACAAAGGATTGACTTGGAACAATAATGCTTTGACTCTCCTGCTGGGGATTTGAGGATTGGTAAACGAACAATAACAGGACTTGCTTGTGAACAAACGGCTAAACACCCGGTTTATGACCGGATTTCTCGTTTTATTTACCCAATATTCCTACTATCAACCGGGCGTTTGCCGTAAGTCCTAAATAAAATAGCTGCAAACATCTTTTGTGAAGAAAACAGGAACAGGAAAATAATCAATGAACAATCATCAATCAGGGATGCGCTTAGGAAACATTTTAGTAGTAGACGATACAGCAGAAAACCTGCGTCTGTTGTCTACGATGTTGACTCAGAGCGGGTACACCCCCCGCTGCGTGATTAACGGGAAAATGGCTCTGAGAGCCTGCAATTCTAATCCGCCGGATTTGATATTGCTCGACATAATGATGCCGGAAATGAACGGCTACGAAGTCTGTCAGCACTTGAAATTAGAAGCGAAAACTCGCGAAATTCCGGTAATTTTTATCAGCGCTAAAGATGAAGTATTCGACAAAGTAAACGCATTTGCTGTGGGAGGAGTTGACTACATCAGCAAGCCATTTCAGTTTGAAGAAGTGCTCGCCCGCATCGAAAGTCACCTCAGCCTGCGGAATTTACAAAAGCAGCTAAAAGAACAAAATGTGCTGCTGCAAGAAGAAATCACGAGCCGCTTGGCAGTCGAAAAAATTCTTCAGGAAAAAAACAAAATCCTGCAACAAGAAATCAGCACCCGTCGCGCCGTTGAAAAAGCCCTGCAAGAGCAAAATTTGGTACTCCAACAAGAGATATCGAACCGCCAGCGCGCCGAATCTGCTCTCTTAAAATCTAACCAAGAATTGGCGCGTTCAAATGCGGAACTAGAACAATTTGCTTATGTGGCTTCTCACGACTTGCAAGCGCCTTTAGCAACCATTGCCAGTTACGCGCAACTTTTAGAAAAACGCTACAAAGACCAACTCGACAGCAAAGCTAGTAAGTTTATCGACAATATCGTTCACGGCTGCACGAGAATGCAAACTTTAATTGATGATTTGCTCGAATATTCGCGAGTTGGCAGGAGTCGGAAACCTTTTCAACTGACTGATTGCAATCACGCAGTCGAACAAGCACTCGCGAACCTGCAAGGGGCAATCCGCGAGACTCAAGCAGTTGTTACCTACAGCGAATTGCCAGCGGTAATGGGGGATATTTCTCAGCTCGTACAGCTCTTTCAAAATTTAGTCGGCAATTCGATTAAATATCGCCACGATGCACCGCCGGTGGTTCATATTACGGCTTGTAAACAGGAGAAAGACTGGTTATTTTCGGTGTCGGATAATGGAATTGGGATTGCGACGCAGCATCGAGCACGCATCTTTCAAATTTTCCAGCGCTTGCACACTCAAAAAGAATATTCTGGGACTGGTATTGGTTTAGCAATTTGTCAAAAGATTGTGGAACGCCACGGCGGATATATTTGGGTGGAGTCGAAACCGGGTCAAGGTTCAACTTTTTACTTTACTGTGGCTTAATTGAGACATCCTTTCGGCCGAAGGTAGAAGCTAGAAGGCAGCGGAAGCTGAATAAAATCTTATATTTTAAGGCAGAAGCTAGAAGGTACAAGGTAGAAGTTAATACCATTTTAGATTTTAGATTAAAGAATTGAATAATTGAGAATCACTGTGACTATCTGGGTTGGGATCGCAAGCTTACAGTTGCATTCTTTTTTTTAACTGGTATAAATTGCCAGTTAGATCAATTCCGGTTGCACCGTTCGTGATTGTTGACTGTTGACTGTTGACTGTTGACTGATGACTGATGACTGTTGAATGTTGACTGTTGACTGTTGACTGTTGACTGTTGACTGTTGACTGATGACTGATGACTGATGACGGATGACTGTTGACTGTTGACTGTTGACTGTTGACTGTTGACTGTTGACTGATGACTAATGACTGATGACTAATGACTGTAGAAGTCGGGGTCGAAAAACTCAATGGTTGAGTGTTAACTGTTGAGTCGATTTTATTATTGTCATGCAACCGGAAACGATATTAAAATAAAAAATGTTTCGCGTTGACAGTCAAGTTAGTGCGTGATATAATTAGAAGTCTTAAACATAATTTTTGTAGCGCTAGCTCACACCGCAATGGAACGGCAGATGTAGGTGTAGGTGCAATTGAATAACTGCCCCGGAAATAAAAGGTAAAATCCAAGTTAGTTTAAGATCTTTTTGATTAATAAATATTATGAAAGCAGTTTTTAACTTAGCTTTGCCTCCTATCTGCTTTAAAGTTCTGTTAGTAGAAGACAACCCTCAAGAAGCTGAGCTTATTGAAGATTTGCTGTCAGAAATTGGCGGCGTGCAGCGTATAGTCCTGACGAAAGTAGAGCGCCTCAGCGAAGCGCAGCAGCGATTGAATGAAGAAATTTTTGACATAATTTTATTAGACCTTTCACTGCCAGACAGTCTGGGAATCGAAACGGTTGCTCGGGTACAAGAGTACGGAGTAAATGTGCCGATCGTAGTTCTGACTGCCCAAAACGACGAAGAGCTTGCCCTGCGGTTGATTTCGGTCGGCGTACAGGATTATTTAGTCAAAAGAAAAATCGACAGCGAACTGTTAATTCGATCGCTCCGTTACGCCAGAGAACGCCAGAACAGTCAAGATGCTTTGCGAAACAGCGAAGAAAAATATCGCTCGGTGGTGGAAAATTCCCTGATCGGAATTGCCATCATAGCTCCAATTATTGACCGCGAAATTCCTCAAAATTGCAATTGGATAGAAGTTAACGATGCGCTGTGCAATTTGCTCGGCTACGAGCGCTACGAACTCGTGCAAAAGAATTGGCTGGAGTTGACTCATCCAGAGGATTTGGATGCCAATTTTGAAAAAATTTCTCAGATGTTAGCAGGTAGGATCGACGGTTACATCTTAGACAAAAGGTGGCTCAGAAAAGACGGCGAAATAGTTCACACGCGAGTTTCCCTGCGCTGCATCCGCCGCCAGGACGGGTCGATCGACCGGATGATTGAAGTAGTGTTGGACGTGAGCGATCGCTACCGCTACGAAGCCAAACTGAAAGCGTCAGAAGAATTTTTAAACCACACCCTAAATGCTACGCCAGACCCAATTTTTGTCAAAGACGAGCAACACCGCTGGATGATATTAAATGATGCTTTTTGTCAGTTTGTCGGCAAATCGCGGCAAGAACTCCTCGGCAAATCAGATTATGACTTTTTTCCCAAATCAGAAGCTGCTGTTTTTTGGACAAAAGATGAAGAAGTATTGAGAACGGGTATCTGCTTGGAAGCTGAAGAAAAATTCACAGACACGGCAGGGAAAGAACACATTATCTCTACCAAGAAAAGCGTATTTAAAAGAGCCGACGGTAGTAAAGTAATAGTAGGCACAATTAGAGATTTTACCGAATACAGACGGCAGCAAAAAGCTCTGGAACAAAGCGAAGCTCGATTTCAAAAACTCGTAGCTAACCTGCCGGGAGCAATTTATCAATTACGAATGTCAGCAACTGGAGAAATATCTTGTCCCTACGTCTCTTCAGGCAGCCGCCAACTGTACGAATTAGAAGCAGAAGCAATAGAGCAAAATGCCAAACTGATGTTCAGCGGAATTAACGCAGACGATCTCTTAGATTTAGAAGCTTCGATCGCAATTTCAGCCGCTACCCTGGAACCTTGGCAGCAGCAGTGGCGGCAGACTTTGCCATCTGGAAAAGTTAAGTGGCTGCAAGGAGCGGCGAGACCGGAAAGGCTCAATAATGAGAGCAAATCTGGGAGCGAAGGCGATATTCTCTGGGACGGTTTAGTGATGGATATCACTGAATTAAAGCAGGCACAAACAGAGCGCGATCGCTTTTTTACGATTTCCTTAGACTTGCTTTGCATTGTCGGTTTTGACGGCTATTTTAGACGATTAAACCCGGCTTGGTCTAATGCCCTGGGCTACAGCGTCGCCGAACTTTTTGCCAAGCCGATGCTCGAATTTGTTCATCCAGACGATCGACAAGCCACCGCAGCCGAAGGGGAAAAACTCCTAGCCGGTACGTCCAGTATCTCCTTTGAAAACCGCTATATCTGCAAAGACGGTTCTTACAAATGCCTGCTGTGGACGGCATCGCCATTTAGTGAAGAAGGTTTAATCTACTCAGTCGGTCACGACATTACCTCTCGCAAACAAGCCGAGTCCAAACTCCAGCGACAAGCAGTAGCAATGGCCGCTGCTTACGACGGTATCGCGATCCTAAATGCTAGTGAAGAATATATTTATTCAAATCAGGCTTATCTCAAAATGTACGGTTTTTTAAATACCTCCGATTTATTGGGGAAAAATTGGAAACTTTTTTATGACGCCGCAAAAATTCAACAAGTTGAACGAGAAATAATGCCGGAGTTACATAAAAAAGGATACTGTAATATAGAAGCAACTGGTCAGCGCCGAGACGGTACTCTTTTTCCTCAAGAACTTTCGCTGACCATGCTTGCAGGTGGCGAGATAATTTCTATAGTCCGCGATATCACTAAGAGAAAACAGGTAGAATCTGCACTGCGAGCGAGCCAGCGCCGCTACCAAACTTTAGCAGAAGCATCGCCTGTTTGTATATTCCACACCGACACCTTGGGAAATTGCCTTTATGTGAATCAGCGGTGGAGCGAAATCACGGGATTAAACGCAGAAATAGCAGCAGAAAGTGGCTGGATGAATGCCATACATCCCGATGATGCGGAGCGGGTAAAAAATGAATGGGGTCGAGCAATTATTGAGAAAATTCCTTTTAAATCAGAATACCGCTTTCAGCGTCCAGACGGTCGTGTGATTTGGGTGATCGGTCAGGCAATTGCAGAAATCGGAGACAAGCAGGAAATTAAAGGCTATATCGGCACTATTACTGATATTAGCGATCGCAAACAAGCAGAATTAGATTTGCTGCGAGTAACTCAAGCCGTAGAAAGCACCAGCGACGCGATCGGCATTGCTGACTTGACAGGGCGATCGATCTACCACAATCAAGCCTTTGTTCAGCGGTACGGCTACACAGCAGAAGAACTGAACACAGCAGGCGGAGCAGTGGCACTTTACTCCCAAACTCAAGTGCTGGTAGAAATGTTTAAAACGATCCGTAAAGGCAAATCTTGGCAAGGCGAACTCAAAATCAAAACTAAAACTAACGAAGTGGTAACGACTTTATTTCGCGCTGACTGCATTAAAGATGAAGCTGGCAATTTAATCGGGCTAGTGGGAGTAATTACCGACATCACCGAACGCAAACAAGCCGAGATCGCGCTGCTGCAGCAATTAAGGCGAGAACGGCTGGTAGTTGCCATGCTCGATCGCATTCGCTCCTCTCTCAATTTAGAAGAAGTCCTCACCACTGCTGTCGAACAAGTGCGGCAATTTTTGCAAACTGACCGCACAGTTATTTACCGCTTTAATCCCGACTGGAGCGGCTTTGTAGTTGTGGAATCGGTGGCAAAAGATAGAATTTCAATGCGAAGTTTGAACAATCTCGATCGGTGTTTTACAGAGAAATTTCTTGATATTTACCAGCAAGGCTATACTCGCTCTGTGGAAGATATTTACAGTGAAAATCTGAGCGAATGCCACCTTGAATTTCTCGAAGAAATTGAAGTGAAAGCTAAGTTAGTAGTGCCGATTTTAAAAGCACGAGAAAGCATTTCCCAAGCCGAACCGACAGCAGAAAATCAGCTCTGGGGACTGCTGATCGCCCACGATTGCAGCGGCCCCCGTTCCTGGGATGCCTCAGAAATAGAATCCCTCCGGCAATTGTGCGTGCAATTGGCGATCGCGATCCAGCAATCGACCCTATTTCAACAAGCACAAACCGAAATTGCCGAGCGCAAACTTGCAGAATCTGCCCTCCAACAAGCCGCATTAGTCGCAGAAAGCGCCAACCGCGCCAAAACAGAATTTCTCGCCAACATGAGCCACGAACTGCGCACGCCTTTAAACGGCGTTTTAGGTTACGCTCAAATCCTCAAAACCGACACAGACTTAAGCTCAGATCACCAAGAAAGTCTCAGCAATATTCAACAGTGCGGTCAACACCTGCTGATGTTAATCAACGATGTTTTAGACCTTTCCAAAATCGAAGCTAGAAAAATGGAACTCTACCCGGAAGAGTTAAATTTTCTACATTTCACAAAAAACATTGCCGACCTCTTTCAGATGCGAGCCGCTCAAAAAGGAATTTCCTTCACTTACGAACAAGTATCTCCCTTGCCTAGCTGCGTCCGTGTCGATCAAAAAAGATTGCGCCAAATTCTCATAAATTTACTCAGCAATGCCGTTAAATTTACGGAAACCGGCGGAGTGACTTTCAAAGTCGGCTATGTCGGCACGGGGGCCTGGAGTCGAGGTCAAGTAGAGAATTATGAATTCTCGATTTTGAGTTCGGAACTGAAAGAAAATTATATGCGCTTCACCCACAATGCGAAGGCAGCCAAACACGCTTTAAAAATCCGCTTTCAAATCGAGGATACCGGCACTGGAATAGACCCAAGCAAGTTAGAAGAAATATTTTTGCCCTTCCACCAAGTAGGAGGCAATACATTTATTGAAGGTACAGGTCTAGGACTCTCTATCAGCCAGAAATTAGCGAAACTGATGGGCAGCGAAATTCGCGTTAACAGCACTTTGGGAAAAGGCAGCACTTTTTGGGTAGATTTAGAGCTGCCCTCGGTCAAACGGCACTTGGAGGTGTCTCCTTTGCGCGAAAAACGCTGGGTGGTGGGTTTTGTCGGCAACAAGCGTAAAGTCCTAATCGTGGACGAAAATCAACTAAATCGCGATTTGTTGTGCAGGCTGCTGGGGCGTTTGGGATTTGAACTTGTAGAGGTCGAAAACGGTCAAGAATGCCTCTGCAAAGCTGTTGAATTTCAACCGGATGTGATTTTAATCGACTTGCGGATGCCTGTAATGGATGGCTTAGAAACTGCAAGGAGACTGCGGCAGTTGCCGGAATTAAAAGATGTCGTGTTAATCGCTATGTCAGCTAGCGTTTTCGAGGCTACGCAGCAAGAGAGCATCCTCGCAGGGTGCGATGCTTTTCTTCCCAAGCCGATCGAAGCCAATCACTTTTTGGAACAGTTACGCGTGCACTTGGGACTAGAATGGATTTACGAGGAATCTTCGGAAAGCCAAAAACGCAAAACTCCCAGTTTGTCACCAGCATCTGATTTTCCTGCTTATTCTTCTCTGTTACCTGCGGCTTCTGAGTCGGTAGCAAAAATTTTGAAACTCGCAGCTATGGGCGACATTGAAGAAATTTTTGAGGAGTGTGCTAAGCTGGAAAGTTTAGAGCAAAAATTAGTGCCGTTTGTCTCGAAGCTGCGCCAACTTGCTAAGGGATTTCAGCTCAAACAAATTCGGAATATTTTAAAGCAATATATCGAGGGAAAATAGTAGGACGATCGTGGTTTAGAGCTTGCCTGCAACAGATAATCTAGATGCGCAGCAGCTTACCGCTGCGTTATGAAAGCCGGAGATCGGGCAATTGTCGATCGGGCAATTGTCAGTGCAGGCGGTCCTAAGTCCCCACATTAAACAAGTTGTTTTGCCGCGGAAGAAGTTGCCCTCTAGCGAGTCCGAGCAACTGCTATTAAATGCCAGATATTTTTGGGTACAGCAGAGATTTTGATCGGCGCCGGGTCTGGTTCGATATTACGGCGTTTTGTACTATTTCAAACAACAATTTTCTGGTAAACTAAAGTGTAAAGTTGCCTTCGATCCCTAGACTGAAGTCCCAGGGTTGGCAGGCTATTTTTTGACAATAGAGTTTTTGAGAGAGTTGGGATTGAAATTACTTTGCCTCAGTAACGGCCACGGAGAAGACGCGATCGCCCTTCGCATCTTGCGGGAACTGCAACAGCACCCACATCCCCCAGCATTAGACGTGTTTCCGCTAGTGGGCGAAGGGCAAGCTTTTGCTCGACTAGAAAACGCCCGCATCATCGGCCCGGTGCAGCGGATGCCTTCGGGCGGCTTTATTTACATGGACAGAAGGGAATTTTTGCGCGATGTCAAAGGCGGCCTGATTCAGTTGACCGTAGCTCAGTTTAAAGCCATCCGCGCTTGGGTGCGGGCGCAACAACAGTCTGGGAATCAAAACGGCGTTATTTTAGCCTGCGGGGATATTGTACCGCTGCTGTTTGCTTGGCTCAGCGGCGCGCCCTATGCCTTTGTCGGTACGGCAAAGTCTGAGTATTATTTGCGGGACGAGGACGGGCCTTTGGCTCGCAAATCCCGCGCCGGATCTGGGTGGAGTTGGTCGCCGCGATCGGTTTATTTGCCTTGGGAGCGCTGGTTGATGACTCGTGAGCGCTGTCGGGCCGTTTTTGCCAGGGATGCGCTCACCGCCGAGACTTTACAAAAGCTGGGAATTCCGGCTTACAATCTCGGAAATCCCATGATGGACGGACTCGAACCGGAAAACCCAGCCGGTTTTTACGGCCCTGACGCAGAGTTTCGGGAAAGGTCGCGATCGCTCGTCATCACCTTACTCCCCGGTTCTAGAGCGCCGGAAGCCTATGCTAATTGGCTGCTAATAGTAGAGGCTGTAGCCGGAATTTTGTCGCTGTTTGCCGAGCGCAAATTGTTATTTTTCGGAGCGATTTCTCCTGAGTTAAATTTAGAAGCTTTGCGACCTAGTTTAGATTTTTTCGGCTGGCGACAAGACGGCGAAACTAGAACGCAGCGGCGAGAAGGAAGTATTTTGCGACCTGCTGTTTCTAGTCATCAAGAAATGCGGAAAGACTCTCCTAATTTGCTATTGCCCTTGACATTTGTGCAGAGAAACGCCACGATGATTTTGACTCAGCAAAGTTTTAACGATTGTTTGTACGAAGCCGATTTAGCAATAGCAATGGCAGGAACGGCTACAGAACAGTTTGTAGGTTTAGGAAAACCCGCGATCGCCATTCCCGGAAACGGCCCGCAATTTACTCCCGCTTTTGCAGAAGCTCAAAGTCGCCTGTTAGGCCCGTCATTAATTTTAGTCAAACATCCCGCCGAAGTTGCCGGCGCCATGCAGTCTTTGTTCCGCGACCCCGACAGGTTGCAGCTAATCGCTGAAAATGGCTGGCGCCGCATGGGACAACCCGGTGCAGCAGCCAGAATTGCCAAGTGTTTAATTCAGCGCTTGGGCGGTGAAAGCAGCAATTCTCAATTGCCTCCAATACACTAGCAACACAACATTAGTGATGTCCCTACCGAATATCTTTAATTCTACTTTCTTAAATAAAAAATCTCGTTCGCTAACTACTAATATCAAATCCGTTAGCATCGTCCTGTATTCATCTCTCTGTTCTCGAACTCTGCGTTAAGAGCGTTCTCTGCGGTTTAATCATTCCAATGCAACCGGAATTGATATAACTTCCATTGTATGCAGCATCGGAATGCAAGTCCTCGGATTTTTATGAGGACTTGCATTCCGATACTGCAAACCAATTTTATTGTGGTTGTTCCAGTAGGGTGCGCCGGGCCGCGCACCTTACTAATACACCACTCGCCGAAAATTTTAATTCGCCGTTTTTTCCGAAGATGGCACCCAGAAATTAGCTTGAGGAATTTTAAAATCCGACTTAACCAAAACTCCCGGTTCTCGCTGCACCGGCAGCACATCTAAAGTATCCGTTTGCGCGCAATATTTTAAATCTTCAATAACACCTAAACCGAGGAGGCGCTGGCCGTGACTCGCTCTTTCCAACAATTCGTGCAACCGATCTTGCCAGTGCAGGTAAAGAGCAATAGCCGCAAATACTTCATCGTTACCAGCAAAATCGCTCGCAGGAATACCGCTTTCTGCCAGGAGACTTTGGGCGATCGCACCAGCACAAACCGTATCTTCCAACGAATAACCCCCTTCCCAACCAGAACCCACAATCCAAATAGTTTCCGGCTGTTTATTTAACAAAAACTGCACCACTGATTTGCGGTTAATCAAAGCCGCCGTTAACACAGTTGCAGCAGCTTGCACTCGCTGCAGAGCCCGAGTACCGTTAGTTGTGCTGATAAAAATTCGCTTCCCACTCACCTTTTCTGGCGTGCAGTCGAAGGGGGAATTTCCCATGTCAAATCCGTCAACTTTGCTGCCGCCGCGCTCTCCGGCGCGAATCCGCTTATCTGCAGGCCATTTTTCGCTCTCGGCCATCAGCTTATCTAAGTCGCTGAAAACTTGGACAGCTTCCGCCCCATTATTCAGGGCCGTTGCCATTGTCGTAGTCGCCCGCAGCACATCAACTGCGATCGCGCAAGCCGGCATATTGTCGGCTGGCGTAAGTTCCGGGGTATGGTAAATAAAAAGCTTCACTTTTGGGCCACCTGCGATAAATCCTCATCAGCAATAATAATGGAAAGTGGATAATAGAAAATAAAGTCGAGTCCTCAAAAGCAGCAAATATGTCAAAACAGCTAAATTCAAACCCCGCCCGCGCCGCCATTACCGCACCAATTCGACTCCTCGCAGGTTTCACCTATCCTTTTCGAGCTTTCACGCTGATTTGGCAAACTCCTAAGCTGTGGAGTTATGTATTAGTTCCCGTAGGGCTAAATTTTATAATTGGTATCGGTCTTTATTTAAGCTTGCTATTTCCCAGTTTGGCAGGCATAGACGTTTTAGTTGCCGATTTGTCCGTCCGATTTAATGCTATAATTGCGAGTTTTCCAGCTTGGCTGAGCTTTCTCGGCGTGTTAACAGTCGCTTTCGGCTGGCTGCTGCGCGTACTCCTAGTCTCAGGACTTTTGCTGATAATCGGATTTTTGTTAGTGCAGTTTGGCGTGATTTTAGGTTCGCCCTGGTACGGCAAACTTTCCGAACAATTGGAACTTCTGCGGAACGGTCAATTGCCCGCAGAAGCACCAATGGATTTACGCAGTAGTTTTCAGGATATTCAAAGGGCGATCGCCTTTGAACTGCGAAAACTACAAATTTTGTTGAGCATCGGCATACCGCTGCTGCTGCTGAATTTTATCCCGGGCGTCGGCTCTATTCTTAGCAGTTTGGGTGGCGTAGCTTTGGGCGCGACTATTGTCTGTTTGGACTTCTTAGATGCACCTTTGGAGAGGCGGAGGCGACCTTTTCAGGAGAAATTGGAGATAATTTGGGCGAGTTTGCCGGCCAGCGGGAGTTTTGGTGTGGTTTGCTTGGGTTTGGTGAGTATTCCCCTGTTGAATCTGTTGGCGATTCCGCTGTGCGTGACGGCGGGAACTTTGTTTTTTTGCGATCGCATTTGGCCGGCCCGCTTTGCCCCAGAAGAGAGAAGTATCGATCGAGAAACTAACATTACAAATTAAAAACTAGGGAGATGCTTCTACATTCTGCCCAATGCCTTCTCCCTTCGGTTGACTCTGGGAGTTAAGACCCAGAAAAGGGCTTAAAAATAGCCAACTAAGGAAGAAGAATGAAGCTGTAAATAGCTGGACAATATCGATCGCCGACAAATATCCGTCAGATAATAGTGCAATACTTCTATCTGTCAGCCCGAATATCCAAGAGAGAATCCCAAACAGCCAAATGCCTTTTTGGAGGATTGGCAAAAATGCTGAAACTTCGGAGTTTTGCTGTTTGTTCATTGATTTAGCCCTTGTTTGCGAAGAATCTAATTAACCGGGGCACGCCAAGGGCTTAAGGATTTTTGGTGTCTCCTCGCATTCCCTTTGTTATCTATATGTTAAGAAATGTTTCCCGATATGACAAGCGGGCTCGGGAGGTATTGGCGCATCTATCTCAAGAGGTAGTCGCCGCGTGAAAAACAAGTAAACTTTCCTACACTTTGGTTAGAGGAGGTTTAAAAATACGGAGAGAGACAAAAAGGCTTAGGCAAGTCTGCCTAGCCTCTGTCGAATCATGGCAATATGGATCAAACCTTTTTTTGATGCAGGTAATCGCTGATAATCGATATTTCGGCGGCCAGAGCAATGGAATTAACCGTAGGTGCGCTCTACTATCGAACCTTTGGGAAGCAGCACAAAACCTTGAGTGCCCTCAGGTGTTTTGACCGAAAATAATGGGATACAAGCCTCCCCCTTTTAGGGGGACTTTCGGTTCTGAATTTCTCCGAAGAGGATTTTGAATAAATGTAGTGCGGTTTGTTCAGACTTGCTATAAAATGGTTGTATGTTAAATCTAACCTACCAGTACAAGCTCATTCCTACCGATAAGCAACGCGAAACTTTCGACCAGTGGCTCAATATTTGCCGCAAGGTCTATAACTTTGCATTGCAGGAACGAAAAGATTGGGTCAATTCTCGTAAGTGTGATATTAACTCGTGCAGTATTAAGCAAGAATACATCATTCCATGTGATGCACCACGCCCAAGTTTTGCTCGTCAATGCAAGTCATTGGCATTCGCAAAAAAGTCAATTCCTGAATTAAAACTGCCACATACCCATGTATTGCAACAGGCGTTGCGACAATTAGAAGCAGCATTTGTTGCAATGTGGGAGCGAGGACATGGTTTCCCTAGATTCAAAAAACGGATGCGCTCACTTGTGTTCCCTCAATTGAATCTAGAGTCTGTTAAACACTTTAATGGCGCTGATTGGGTTAACCTGCCCAAGATTGGTTTAGTTAAAATGCATCTATCACGTCCAATTCCTGAAGGGTTTGAGGTTAAACAAATTCGCGTTGTCAAAAAGGCATCTGGTTACTATGCCATGCTTACTTTGCAATGTGATGTCGAAGTACCTCAAACCTCACCTTCAGGACATGGATTAGGGATTGATTTAGGGTTAGAACATTTTTTGGTAACTTCTGATGGTGAATTGATTGATAGACCTCGATTCTTTGTGGATGGACAACGCAAGCTGAAATCGCTGCAACGTCAACGGTCGCACAAGAAAAAAGGCTCTAGGAAGTCCCGTCAACTTCATCACCGAATAGCCAAGCACTACGAATACATCTCGAACATTCGCAAAGATTTTCATTTTAAGACCGCTCATCATTTATGCAACGCAGCCCAAACATTATTTGCTGAGGATTTGAACCTCAAAGCAATGTCAGCCGGAATGGTTGGCAAACACACGCTTGATGCAGGGTTTGGTCAGTTCTTGAATATCTTGAGCCATGTTTGCTTTAAGCGAGGTGCATACTTCGCTAAAGTAGACCCGAACGGAACAAGTCAAACCTGCCCCTTATGTCAAACCCATACAGGTAAAAAAGAGTTATCTGAACGGGTGCATAAATGTTCTGAGTGTGGCTATGAAACAAATCGAGATGTTGCAGCCGCGCAAGTAGTATTGCAGCGTGGATATACAGCGGTTGGGCAAATCGCAGTGAATTTTGGGGAGGGCAAGCTACATGAGTAGTCCCAATGAACCAAGAATCCCTGCTCCTTTAGGACAGGGAGTTGTCAAGACACGGGCGAATCCATCAGGATGTATCCATCACCCAAGGGAGAAACTCCGCCCCAGAAAATCCTCCATAGACCCAGATGCGGACGAGTCGCAGCAGGCGATGTCCTGGTTCACTTATTTGAGCAATTGCTTTGCTCCTTCGCCCTCAGGCAAGTTGGTAGAATTGGGCGGAGACTGAGTTTGTACAGCAATCCTAACTGATTGGAAAAATCCTCTCTTCTCTCTGTGTCCTCCGCGACTCTGCGGTTTGAAAAAAAAATCACTAATAAAAAATGATTCAGCCGTTGTTAATTAACACTTAGGATCCAAAAGGAGGAGGCGGATCCGCGCGCGCAGCTTATCGGCTGCATCAGGGGTTAATTCAGCTAGGAGTTGACTCCAAGATGCTAGTTCAAGATCGGAGAATTGACGACAGGACTGTAATGAGTGCTCCTAACAACGTAGCTCAAAGAATGTGGAAAGCGCGTCCTGTTTTGGAGGATTTGCCGCTACAATTTTACAGGAACAGACCAAGCTATCCGGCACGTCTCTCCGTGCAATGGCTCCCCGATATAATTACGTCGCGAATTGCTGCTCTCAATCCAGATGTCCTTAACTTGTACTGGATAGGCGACGGATTTGTTTCGCCAGAAGCGCTGTCTGAGTTTAATAAACCAATTGTTTGGACGCTGCACGATATGTCAGCATTTACGGGCGCATGCTGTTACAGCCAAGAGTGCGATCGCTACACCAAATCCTGCGACAATTGTCCTCTACTCGGCCATAATAAAAGCTGGGATTTGTCCCGCTGGGTTTGGCAGCGAAAAGCGAAAGCATGGCAAAATCTCAAACTCACAGTTCTCAGTCCTAGCAAATGGCTCGCTGACCGTGCAAAGTCCAGTTCGCTATTTAAAAATAGTGACATTAGAGTGATTCCAAACGGATTGGATACTGGCACATATAAACCCTGCGATCTGCAAACAGCCAGAAATATACTAAATCTCCCGCAATATCGGCAACTAATTCTTTTCGGTGCGCTGAATTCAACAAGCAACAAAAGGAAAGGTTTTCCTTTACTTATGCAGGCTTTAAAGCAGCTAAGTAATTAGGAAAACTCACAAAATTGGGAGTTAATGGTATTGGGTGCATCTCAACCAAAGGAAAAACAGGATATAGACTTTAAAACTCGCTATCTTCCTACTCTAAGCGACGATATTTCTTTAGAACTTATTTATGCAGCAGCAGAGATTTTCGTTGCTCCTTCAGTTCAGGATAATTTACCCAACGCCGTCAGGGAAGCCTTAGCTTGCAGCACTCCTTGCGTAGCTTTTCAAATAGGAGGAATGCCAGATTTAATAGAACACAAACAAAATGGCTATTTGGCTCATCCCTTTGCTACAGAAGATTTAGCGCAAGGAATTGCTTGGGTGTTAGAATCTCCGCAGCGTTGGCAAGTTTTATCAAGTCGTGCCAGAGAAAAAGTTGAACAGGAATTTACTTTAGAAAAACAAGCACGTCGATACTTATTTGTATTTGAAGAAGGAAGTACAAAAACCTTTAAACAAAGCTAGTAACTCTCACAGTTACCGAGCTAATTAAACAGTAAAAACTTCAAAAATTTGAGTCAAATACTAACTTCGGAAACTTCATTTACTCTCTCCCCAATTCAGCAGTATAATTAGTTTTTGCATCAAGGATCGCCAGAAGGTTTAACTGATAAACTTTCTGGGGCACTGCGGATTAAATCAGCGGTGGATATCGGTGCCGTAAAAGCTGCATTTCAAACTTTGATTGACCGCCGGCTAGGAAAGAGGTAAAAAACCTGCATGACGCAAGTTCGTCACGATCGTCGATACCCTGGGGTTACTGATGGCTGTGCGGGTTGTCGCCGCCCAAATGTCGATTATCAGCGATTACCGGCATCAAAAGAAGCCTCGATCCACATTGCCATGATTTGACTGATGCTACGCAGACTTGCCTGGGCCTTTTTGTCTCTCTCCGTATTGTCAAACATCCTCAAAGAGCGAGATCCCTTTAGCCGGAGTCAGCTCTTGCCATTACCGCACCTACTTGATATAGTGGGTCACAAGCGACGTAAAAGAGCGAAATCACAAACTATGTTATTTAACAGTGTTGAATTTTTAGTATTTTTTGCGATTGTTTTCACCATATATTATTTCCCTCCCTTGCAAAAACTGCAAGTTCCCATCCTCATAATTGCCAGCTTTATATTTTACAGTTGGAGCGCACCCGCACTGCTGCTAATCCTGCTGCTATCAATTATTATCAACGCTACGGCAAGCTTTCAAGTTGCTCGAATTTCCGACAAAAAACAGCGATTCTTTTGGGCTTTATCGGGAGTAGTTCTGAATGTATTAATGTTGAGCTTGTTTAAATATGCCGGTTTGCTGACTAACTTTGTTGCGGATGTTTTTAATATTGCTCGAACCGAAGGCAGCATTGCTTATTTATTCTTAAAATTGCCTTTGCCGATCGGCATTTCTTTCTACACCTTTGAAGGCATCAGTTTAATCGTAGACGTACTGAATCAAAAAGATAAAAGCGAAACAGACTCAAACGCTTACGTCTCGCCCTACTTCACCCAACACCTGCTCAACACCTCATTTTTTATTAGCTTTTTCCCCAATTTACTGTCAGGCCCGATTTTAAAATCCAAGACATTTTATCCCCAGATTGCTCCTAAATACTTTAAAGACATTCCTGGGAATTTCATTTTTCGCTCGCTCGTTGTCGGCTACTTCCTAAAAATGGTCATCGCCGACAACTTAAAAGACTATACCTTCTGGATCAGCTTTCCCTACTACCAAGGACTTGGAACTTTTACCAACCTGACGCTGCTGTTCGGCTACTCAATACAAATCTTTGCCGATTTTGCCGGTTACTCCTTAATTGCGATCGGTTTTGCAGCCGCTTTGGGCTACAAAATTCCAGACAACTTCGACTTTCCCTACATCTCTCGTTCCCTTTCCGAATTCTGGAGAAGGTGGCACATTTCCCTCTCAACTTGGCTCAGAGATTATCTATACTTTCCCCTCGGCGGAAACCGCAAAGGAAAAATCCGAACTTATGTTAATTTAATGACAGTAATGACTTTAGGAGGATTATGGCATGGGGCTGCTTGGAGTTATGCAGTTTGGGGAATTTATCACGGATTAGGTTTAGCCGTAGAACGCTTTTTTGGGTTCGATAAATCTAAAAATAAATCGCAAGAACCAAATCAAGCAAAAACCACACCAATCTGGCAGCAATTATTATTTGACAGCCTTAGTGTTTTAGGAATTTTCTCTTTTGTTTCCTTGGGATGGCTGCTTTTCAAACTGCCTCGATTTGAAGAAGCGGTTGACTTTGCAGTTACTTTAGTTCGCCACTATAAAGTCAAGCCCGCTTGGAGTCACGTTATTCCGACGCTAATTTTTTCCCTACCCGTAGTAATTTATCACATTCCTCATTTTCCCACTTGGCAAAATCTGATGAAACAGGATTCAAATAAAAACGGTCAAAAAGTCTGGAGCCTTTATCAAGATTTAGCTTTAGGAATTATGCTAGCAATGATATTCCTCAATAGCGGCAGCTCGAAACAATTTATTTATTTCCAATTCTAGAAGGTGTTCTATGTTTGTCAAATTCCAGTTGCGATCAATTTTGCGCCCGGTACTAATTTTTCTGTTTCTAATGAGTTTTTATCAAGTCCTCGTCAGTGGCGGAGTTTTGCCAGCTTCTGACGGAGCTAGCCTGATTCAAAATAATATTGTCAAAGCTCAAAGGTATGTATATCAGGATGATTCAGATCTGAAAATGGTAATCGTAGGTAGTTCGCTAGCTGCCAACCTTAATGTAAAACAGATTGGAGAGGGCGTAAAAAGCATAGCTTTGGGGGGAGGATCGAGCAAAACAGGTTTAGAAATAATTAAAAGAAGTAACAGCAAGCCTCCGATAGTTTTGGTAGAAATGAATGATACTATTGTTCGCAAAATAGATGCAGACTTACTTGATTCTTTGTATCACCCTATTTTTTATTGGATGCGTCAGTATCTGCCGATGATGAGAGAGGAATACCGTCCGGTTAGCGTTTTTATTAATTCTTTGAAAAGTCGATCGCAGCAGAACCTAAAAATGATGACGCGAGAGGCACTAGATAGCTTAGAAGGTCGAAATATTACTCCAGAATTATCGCAAAAAGCTATCCAAATGACAGTTGATGTTGAAAGCACACCTTTGTCTGAAAAAGATGCAGAAACTATGAAACAAGAAGCTGAGTTAATTAAAACTCAAATCGCCGAAATTAAAAAAAATATCGGGGCCAAAGTAGTTTTATTTGACATACCGCTAGAGTCGCGAGTTAACGCTGCAATCAGGAGAAAGCAAGTCCGAGAATTGGCGAAAAAGCTGTTTCCGCCCGATCGTTTTGAGTGGCTGCCGCCCCCGAAAGAGCGAGAGTGGCGCACCAATGATGGCATCCACTTGATCCGCAGCGACGCTAGAGATTTTGCCGAGTTTTTGAGGGATAATACCATTTTAGATTTGAGATTAAAGAATTGAAGAATTGGGAATGACTTATTCCATACTGGTTTGGAGCACGGGCCTACAGTTGCATTCTTTTTTTGGATAGGTATAAATTCCTGGACACGAGTAGCGGCGGGCTTTCTTGGCAGCGCGCCTACAAAAGAAAGGTTGTAATTTACATTGAAGTATGCAATACTACAAGTAGAGCAAGTCTGGTTAAAGAACGATCGTGAGGTTTGTACTGAGGATCCAGAGTCCTCAAAGCCCTAAAAGCCACAGGACAAACAATTCGATTATCAGTATTAACCCGGCTTGATATGAGTTCAGCGTCAATAACATCGAACAATGGCACGCTTAAATCAGATTATCGCGATCGAAAAAGGCATCAAAAGCCGCTCGGTCCAAGAACTAGCAGAAGCTCAAAAAGCACTTCAGAAGCCCGCTGTGCTTTCTGGAATATCGCGCACTTACCGTCCCAAAGACGAAGAAGGCGAACAACTGCCGCCCGAGTCCAAAAAAGTTGAAGTCAAAGCCGAAGAGATTATCCGCAAAACGACTGAAGTTTTGACCAAACTCTTCGACGTAACGGCAACCAAAGATTGGACAAATTGTAGCGCCCGCGCTGATGTAGTTGTAGACGGAAACGTGCTTTTGAGCCAAGTACCCGTCAGCTATTTGCTATTCATTGAAAAGCAGTTGGTCGATTTGCAAGCATTCATCAAAAAACTTCCCGTCTTAGATGCTTCCGAGACTTGGAACTTCGATGCTTCGGCAGACTGCTGGGCAACAGAACCGGTGCAAACTCTCAAGACTTTTAAAACTCCGCGCAATCACGTTAAAGCTGAAGCTACCGAACACCATCCTGCTCAAGTCGATGTTTATTACGAAGATATTACGATCGGCTATTGGCGGACTGTCAAGTTTTCTGGAGCTTTGCCCGCGCGGCGGATCAATGAGTTGCTGCAAAGGGTGGAAATATTGCAGCAAGCTGTTATGTTCGCCCGCGAAGAAGCTAACAATTCTGAAGTTGAGGACAAAAGAGTGGGAGAGCGAATTTTTCAATTTATTTTCCGCTGATTGCTTGCTTTTTTGAGAGTTATGGTTTAAGATATAAACAGAGTACAAGTTAAAACTCAAACTTCAACTTAAACCGTACAAATGTGATAGTGCAGGTTCGACTCCTGTCCCTCCTACCCAAAAAAGGGGGGTAGCCCAATTGGCAGAGGCAGCATTGCGTACAATTCAACAGCAAGTTATTACTCTAAACTCAGCATTCACCGCCGATCGCTAAAACGAATGTCAGGAAAAATCACATCATCGAGGTTGCTGGCTCATATCCAGTCCCCTCTACCAAACGCAGGGGGGTAGCTCAATCGGTAGAGCGCGATGCTATTAATCTTAAATCCTTGACTTAAATGTGATAGCGTGCCCAAATGGGCGGTAAATAGAAACCCAGTAGTAAGGTCAGAACTGCTGGGTTTTATGCTAATAACTGAATAAATCCGTTAAATCCGTCAGTCCTGGACGTATCAAGGCCGATGATTTACTGCATCAATCCTCAATGCGAACAACGCGAAAATCCTGCTGCTGCTCAAAATTGTCAGGCTTGCGGTACGGCTTTGTTAATTGCCGATCGCTATCGTATCCTTAAACCAGTGCGATCGCCCAATCCCGCACGCCCCACAGACATCTTTGAAGTCGAAGATTGGGGAACTGGGGAAAACGAATGGGGAACTGTCAAAGTTTTAAAAGTCTTGAAACACACCCACAATCCAGATTTAGTTCGCTTGTTCAAGCAAGAAGCGCGAGTTTTGATTTGGCTGGCGGGAAATGGCCCAGTTCCCCAAGTCGAACCTGACGGTTATTTCCACATTAAACTACCCAATAACTGCCAGAAATTTTCTTGTTTGGTAATGGAAAAGATTGCTGGAGAAAACTTGACCGAATTCTTAACTAAAAACCAGTGCGTTTCTCAACAACTAGCTCTGGATTGGCTGCAACAAATGCTTCATATTTTGCAGGAAATCCACAAATATCATGTAGTGCATCGGGATATTAAGCCATCCAACCTGATGGTTGAAGCCAAGGGGAAATTGAGATTAATTGACTTCGGGGCCGCCTCAGAAGCAGAGATGGATACCGCACCCATAGGTTCTGCTGGATACGTCGCACCGGAACAAATTCTAGGTAAAGCAGGCGTGCGATCGGACTTTTTTGCCCTGGGGCGTACTTTTGTACATTTATTAACAGGCATACAGCCGATCGACTTTCCCGTTAATGAAAAAACTGGTAAAATTAATTGGAGGAACCAGGCTATAGATATTGACCCGTTACTCGTAAACTCGATCGACCAATTGATGGAACCGCTACCAGAAAACCGACCGGAAAATACCCAAGTTATTTTAGAAAAATTAAAAATTCACGACTGATCCCCCCTGAAAAAGGGGGACGCAACATCGCTTCAATAAATCTGTTCCAACCTGCGAAAATCCCGCTCAACTTCCGCCCACAAAGCTCGATTGTGAGGGTCAGTTTTCACAGCCTTTTTCAAATAAATTCTTGCCTTATCAACCTGCCTTTCTCCGATCAAATGCCGTCCCCAGCGCTGATAGGCGATCGCCTGCCACTGACGCACCTCCAAATCTTCGGGAATCCGCTGTGCCAAACCTTCAATCAAGGCGATCGCCCGTGGGAACCTCTGATATTTCAGCAACTGCTGCAGCTCAATATAAGCATCTTGCTTTAACTTTTCTTCTGCAGCCGATAAATCTGCCTTGGATTGCCCCGGCGGATCTTTTCGAGTCACTTTAACTGCCTGCGGTTGAGCTTTCACCCCCCGAGGTTGTGGTGTCGAAGTAGGCGACGCAGTGGAATTGCCAACTTTCGACTCCGCAACATCGGGGGGGGCAATATTCACCAGGAACTTATAAGCCTCAGTAATAGCAATAAACTTATTCTTAGCCTGTTCGTTTCCCGGATTCACATCTGGGTGATACTGTCTGGCTAACTGGCGATAAGAAGCCTTAACTTGCGATAAACTCGCACCAGACCTCAGTCCTAACTGTCGGTAATAATCTGCAATATCCATTTAGCATGAATGAGCGTTGATAGTACCATTAAATATGGCAGAATCCTTAAATGTAAAGATTCTGCCAAAATTTACTGCGAACTAGGTTGTAGTGCGAGGGTTGCCCGCACTACTGAAGCGAACAAACAACTTACGGACGCTCTTCGATCACTCTGTCAATCAAGCCGTATTCCTTGGCTTCCTCAGCGGACATGAAATAGTCGCGATCCATGTCCTTCTCGATTTTCTCGATCGGCTTGCCAGTATTCTTAGCATAGATATTATTCAGTTGGTGCCGCAGGCGCAGAATCTCTTTCGCCTCAATCTGAATATCCGTTGCTTGTCCCCGCGTGCCCCCAGAAGGCTGGTGAATCATGATTCGCGAGTGAGGCAAAGCTAACCGTTTCCCCTTGGCACCGGCTGCTAACAGGAAAGAACCCATCGAAGCAGCCAAGCCCACACAAATCGTCACCACGTCCGATTTAATGTGCTGCATGGTATCAAAAATAGCCATGCCTGCCGACACCATCCCGCCTGGGGAATTGATGTACAAAATAATATCCTTACCTGAATCTTCCGAATCGAGATAGAGCATCACAGCGATGATTTGATTGGCAATTTCATCGTCAACGTCCCTGCCCAAGAAAATAATCCGTTCCCGGTAGAGGCGATCGTAGATATTAATCCACTGAGTATCATAACCCCCCGGCATTTTGTAGGGAACTTTTGGCACACCGATAGGCATAATTCGGAACTCCGTTTAGTTGGTAATTGGTGATCGGGCAATTGGGCATCGGGAAAACAGGGCATCGGGCATCGGGCATCGGGCATCGGGCATTGTTAGTCATAAAAAGACTATTGAATAACTAATCAGGGTAGAAACTACTAGCCATTAACCCTTAATTCTTACTCATTCCCCATTGCCCATTCCCCATTCCCCATTCCCTATTCCCCATTCCCAGTTAGATGACTCCAGCCGGCAGCGGTTTCGGCAATTCTTCCGAACTTTCAAGAACGCGATCGATCAAACCGTATTCTTTAGCTTCCTGGGGCGTCAGGTACAGCAACCGATCCATATCTTTAGTAATCTTTTCGATCGGTTGGCCAGTACATCTTGCAAAAATATCAAGCATCGTTGCTTTATTTGCCAGCACTTCCTTAGCCCGAATTTGAATGTCGCTTGCTTGACCCCGCGTGTACGCCTTGGGTTGGTGCAAAACAATCGAAGCGTGGGGCAAACTCGCCCGAAAGCCTTTTGTACCAGCCGCTAACAGCATCGCAGCCATGCCCATTGCCGAACCGAGGCAAATAGTGTGCACGGGCGGCTTAATGTATTTGATCGTGTCGCAGATAGCGAAGGCTTCCGTTTCAAAGCCGACGGGTTCGCCACTGTAACCAGAAGTGCCGGTCGAGTTGATGTAGATTTTGATCGGCTTATCTGGGTCTTCGTACTGCAAGAACAACAGTTCAGCGATAATCAGTTCTGTTACCGCAGGTACCAGAGGCATACCCAGATAAACGATCCGCTCCTTCAGCAACAGGGATGGCAAATCGGGAGGTGGCGTCCGAGAGTTCCCTTCCCCGTAGTATGGCGATTGCACAGCTTTAATTGGTGTGTTCATATAACCGAAATGTTGCCTGAACTGATGGAGCTATTCTTAAAGAAATACTAACGCAATCTTTAGGTATCCCGCATGAAAGTTAGTTTGCTCCCGGTTTTAAACGACCCTAACCTTGACGCTGCCGCGCCCTCGACCCAGCGCCAGCTAGCGATTTCAGTATCTGCGATCGCCAGGGAGATCGACTCCAGCGTACCCTTAAACCTGTGCCTGATTCTCGACCACAGCGGCTCGATGGGCGGACGCCCCTTGGAAACCGTCAAACAAGCCGCCGGACAGTTGCTGGACAGGTTGAAGCCCGGGGATCGCTTTTGCGCGGTGGCTTTCGACCACAAAGCCAAAGTCCTCGTCCCCAATCAAATTGTGGAAGACCCCGCTAGCATTAAACGGCAAATTGAGCAATTGCGCCCGGCCGGCGGCACTGCAATTGATGAGGGCATTAAGTTAGGTATTGAAGAGTTGGGTAAAGGCAAAAAAGAAACTATCTCTCAGGCGTTTCTGCTGACTGACGGCGAAAACGAACACGGCGACGACAGCCGCTGTTTGAAGTTGGCGAAACTGGCCGCCGAGTATAACATGACTTTAAATTCTCTGGGATTTGGCGATAACTGGAACCAGGATATTTTGGAAAAGATTGCTGATGCTGGCGGCGGTGCTCTGGCTCACATTCAGCGTCCGGAAGATGCGGTTGACGAGTTTGGCAGGCTGTTTACTCGCGTCCAAGGTGTAGGTTTGACTAATGCTTATTTGCTATTTTCGCTGATGCCAAAAGTGCGGTTAGCCGAACTCAAACCGATCGCCCAAGTAGCCCCAGACACGATCGAATTACCGGTACAGCAGCAGGGCGATCGCTTTATGGTGCGCTTGGGAGATTTAATGAAGGATGTAGAGCGAGTAGTTTTGGCTAATATTTATATTGGACAGTTGCCCGAAGGTACACAGGCGATCGGGCAATTGCAAATTCGCTACGACGATCCGAGTGTCGGTCAAAGTTTGCTTTCCGATCCTGTTGAAGTTTTCGCTAATGTCCTGAAAGTTTATCAGCCGGCACTTAACCCGATGGTGCAGCAGCACATTTTAGCTTTGGCTAAGTACCGACAAACTCAACTGGCAGAAACCCGATTGCAACAGGGCGATCGGGCCGGTGCCGCCACCATGCTGCAAACGGCAGCTAAAACTGCTCTGCAAATGGGTGATAAAAGTGCCGCAACTGTGCTGCAAACTTCTGCTACTCGTTTGCAGTCTGGTGAACAATTGAGTGAAGCCGATCGCAAGAAAACTCGCATTGCTTCTAAAACTATTTTGAAGTAGTAATCCGGTGATTTAAAATTTTAAATAATTTTAAATTGGGCGATCGGACAATTCGCCGATCTCAAATCGATCCTACACAAACGAAACCCGCGCCCAGGCGGGTTTCAATATTCTGAGTCTCGCCTGCAAAAAGCGACACTCTGTGTAGCCCGATTGTTTCAAGCCGTGGAGCGACAAGAAGCTCGATCGTTTAGAATGTTTGTATCACCTATCAAGAGTGCTTGTGTCAGGAACCTTAGCCTAAAGGCATAAGGCTTGAAAGAGAAATCTAGAAAGCCATCCTGACCAGCTTAAGTCCTTCGCGGACTACGTTTTTTGAGTCACGACACCTTGGGATGCGTAGCTAGTCCCCTGCTCTGTCGCTGAGAGTTAAACAATCTTAAGGTCACTGAGATAGTGCTTTCAGCCTAACAAGCTCACTAAACATTGACCGACAAGCTAACTTTACTCCGAAAGGAGAACGGGACAACCATATCCCGACGGAGGGGCAACCATACCCCTCCACCCCGGAAGGGGATTCAAATTAATGTAAAGCCGTCCTAAAAGGACGGGGTTTCAAACCCAATTTTCCGATGAACCAGACAATATCTGATAAAGTACGCTGGACTACCGCCGATTTAGAACTATTGCCCGATAACGGCGATCGCTATGAAATTATTGATGGGGAGCTATTTATGACTAGAGCACCGCATTGGGGGCATCAAGAAGCTTGTGGTAACATCTACTTAGAGTTAAAAACTTGGTCGCGCTCGACTGGTTTGGGACGAGCCGCCATCAATCCGGGTCTTATTTTCACGGACGCTGATAACGTCATTCCTGATGTAGTTTGGGCGAGCAATGAACGCTTGGCTATCTTGCTAGACGAAGCCGGCCATTTAACCGCCGCACCCGAGTTAATTGTTGAAGTATTGTCCCCCGGTGCAGACAATCATAGACGCGATCGAGATTTGAAACTCAGACTCTATTCGGTGCGAGGAGTGCAGGAATACTGGATTGTGAATTGGCAATTGCAGCAAATAGAAGTTTATCGCAGGGAACAAGCAAGTTTAAGGCTGATTGCTACGCTGTTGAGCAATGATGAACTAACTTCGCCTTTGTTGCCCGGTTTTAGTTGTTCTGTAGCTGATATTTTTGCCTAGATTATGAAATCATCATTTTACATTTTAATTGCTCCTCTAGGAATATTTACTATCTTTGGTAATATATCCCCTGCTGTCTCTGCTCAATCCTCAGCAATATTAATAGCTCAAAAAACGATTGTTCAAAATCCGGCCGAAGACTTATTTAACAGCGGTTTAGCTAAGTCAGAAGCAGGGGACATTGAAGGTGCGATCGCCGATTACACCGCAGCCATCCGCCTCAACCCCAACTACGCTACAGCCCACAACAAACTGGGCATAATTCGCGCCCGCAACCTCAAAGATTATCCAGCAGCCAAAGCAGATTTCGCTCGCGCCATTGAAATCAACCCCAACTACGGCGATGCTTACTACAACCGCGCCAGAGTCCGCGAGTTCTTAGAAGACAAAGACGGGGCGATCGCCGATTATCATAAAGCAGCCGAACTCTATGAAAAAGATGGCAATACCAACGATTATCAAGATGCCATCAAGCATCTTCAAATGCTGCAAGAATAAATGGCTTTTGAAAACATAGTATAATATGCTTCGCTCGGCGTTCCTCCGCATTCATCTGCAGTTAAACATTCCAAATCCACCATTCAAAAAATGCCCGAAACTTCCACCGTCACCGTTACCGTACCCGCCACAACCGCCAACTTAGGCCCCGGCTTCGACTGCATCGGCGCCGCTTTAAGCCTCTACAACCGCTTCCAATTCTCCCGACTCGAACCCTCAGCAACCGAGAAACTAAAAATTACAGTTACAGGCCAAGAAGCTGCCAAAGTCAAGATAGATGACAGCAATCTCGCTTATCAAGCATTTATAAAGTTATACGGATACCTGAACCAATCGCCGCCGCCCGCAGCCATACATATAGATATGCAAGTGCCGCTGGCTAGAGGTTTAGGAAGTTCCGCCACAGCTATTGTCGGTGGGTTAGTCGGTGCAAATGAATTAGCCGGAAAGCCTTTGAGTCAGGTGGAAGTGATGCAATTGGCGATCGAACTTGAAGGACATCCCGACAACGTTGTCCCCGCTTTACTCGGAGGATGTCGCCTCGCTGCTAGCAATGCACCCCCCCAACCCCCCCTTAGTAAGGGGGGGCTAAGAGAAGAATTCCCCCTGCGTGAAGCGGGGCTAACAGAAGAATTCCCCCTGCGTGAAGCGGGACTAACAGAATCACCCCCCCGAAGCTTGGGGGGGCAGGGGGGGGGTTCTTGGCAAATTTGCGATATTCCCTGGCATCCGAATATTGTGCCCGTGGTAGCCATCCCCGATTTTGAACTTTCTACAGCCGAAGCCCGCAAAGTTTTGCCAGCAGATTACAGTAAGGCTGACGCGATTTTTAATGCCGCACACCTCGGTTTGCTAGTGCGGGCTTTGGAAACTGGCAATGAAAACTGGCTGCGCTGCGCCCTCCAAGACAAAATTCACCAACCTTACCGGCAATCTCTGATTCGGGGATATGAAGCGGTGCAACAAGCCGCCCTGAATGCAGGGGCCTATGGAATGGTAATTAGCGGTGCCGGGCCAACACTTTTAGCTTTAACTGATGTGACATCTGCCTCAGCGGTTGAGAGGGAAATGGCGGCTGCTTGGATGGAATTTGGGGTGAAGGCTGATGTAAGGGCGATCGGGCCCGACACCCAAGGCGCGCAAGTCTCGACTTAATTATTGGTAAGGTGCGTACCCGAGAGGGTAAACGCCTCTTAAAAATTTGCCATCATCTAAAAATATTAAGACTACCTATAATTGACAGTCTATAAACCGCTGAAAAGCCTGTTTCATGGGATCTGTGTTACAAAAAGAACAGAAATCTTTTATGGGTAGCAAGTTATGCCAGTTCGCTTCATCAACGATCGCTATGCTCTATCTCCTAACCCGCGATCGGGTGGAATGGCAGATGTTTACCGCGCAAGAGATTACGATCGGGAAGAACGGCTGGTTGCAGTAAAAGAATTCAAACACGGGCAGATTGAAGCAGATATTCTAGCCGAGTCCTTCAGACGTGAAACCCAAGCCCTCCAAGAGTTAAAGCATCCTGGAATCATGGAACTTATAGATTCTGGTAAGGATGAAACTACGGGTAACTATTTTCTCGTCTTGGAGTGGATGGACAAGGATTTGGCAACACTTCTGAAAGAATCTCCAGCAGACGGTTGGGATTCTTTCTGGGAAGCGGTAGCGTTGCCCGTGCTAGAGGCTTTGGCTTTTTCCCATAGTCGCAGCATAATACACCGGGATATCAAGCCTAGCAATATTTTAGTGGGGAGTGACGGTAAACTCAAACTCGCTGACTTTGGCATATCCAAGCTTAAGAGCTATTTGCAACCAAGCATTACTCTCAAAAACTTTGTATCGCGTACATTCACACCGCCAGAACATGACGATGGTTCTTATACCTACACCCGCGATATCTACAGTTTTGGTGTATTAGTTTTAAAGTGCCTAACCAACGTGAATCTTGTCGATTGCGAAAGCATCCCCGAAGCTCTCAAAGCGTTTGAGGCACCACCTGAAATCCTTGAAATAATCGAGCGTACTGTTTCCCTCGACCCCGCAGAGCGTCAACCTAATGCAGAGGTATTGCTAGCTGAACTTAATGCTATTCAAGGGAAGCGATCGCAAACACACTCAGCCAAGAAACGTGATTGCTACCTGAAACTTACTACGAAGGCTTTGAACAATCTTCAGAATCTACTTGATTCGCCTCAAAATGAAATTCAAAAGATTATCTTAGAGGATTTGAATAGTGGATGTGGAATCTTACCGTATCAGAAATCCAACGGAGCTAATCAGGCTAACGAATCCTCTGAAGGTCATTACTCTATTTTTGGGTTTTCCTACAGATACCATGTAGCGGTCGATCGAGATTGTCTAGCCATCATCAACGCCCAAGATTTTTCCAGCGCTATTCTAGAACAACAGCGAGAACGTGCATGGATTCCACCCTACGAATTCAAATTTGGAAGACCGCTGATTAGATCGGAAGCCGAGGAAGTTATTAGGGAACTTCAATTTTCAGTAGAAGAACATGAGGCAAACCTGCGGCAGACAAGAGCTGAAGAAGAAAAACAACGCTTATTCCGAGTTTGGTTGAATATTCTAAGAGCCAAGACAGATTGGGAGAAAAATCGAGAAAAACCGATTAAATACACAAGCGTTACTCCTGAGGGAAACCGCGTTACCTTTGAATTATCAGAACTTCCAGAAAATGATCTAGCTGGACAACCCCGCCATGTGACAAATCCAAAAGGATTTAGCATAGTCGGAGGAGATGTTGAGGAAGTCATCGGTGATAAATTGGTTCTTTATGTCAAATTTGGAGAACCAGACCGACTCCCACCTACTGGTGAGCTACGCTTTGATACTCGTGCGGCTGAAGTTGCCTTAAATCGACAAAAAACTGCCCTCGATGCCGTTCGATTTGACCGTGCAGTACGCTTAGACCTTCGCCATTTACTCGTCAATCCCGAAGAAGTCCGTACTCCTAAACTAGAGGTGGATGTCCAGTTTGTTCAACCTCTCAATGAATCACAGCAGGAAGTTGTTAAAGCTGCACTCGCGACAGAAGATTTTCTAATTGTCCAAGGTCCACCAGGTACAGGAAAGACAACATTTATTACAGAAGTTGTTCTGCAAACTCTTAAAGCTAATCCTGATGCTCGAATTTTGCTCAGTTCACAAACTCATGTTGCGCTAGATAACGCCCTAGAACGGATTCAAGCTAAAAATCCTAACTTGAAGTTGGTGCGACTTGGTAACCATGAACGGGTATCAGATAATCTTCATTCGCTCTTACTCGAAGAACAGATGGAACAGTGGCGAGAGGGTGCGATCGCTAAAGGGCAGGAATTTATTGCTAATTGGTCAGCACAGCGCGGTATCTCTCACAAGGACAGTGAAATGGCAACTCTGTTTCAAGAATTGGGAACTATAGCCGCCAAGATCGAAACCTTGAAAACAGAGATTGCTATTTGGAAACTGGACTTAGACGAAATTTTAGCTATCAATTACGACCCAGAAAACCCAGAATCAGTAGTAAAAGCTCACATACCCAAGGAGAGGTTAGAGGAAGTTCAAAGTATTGAAGCTGAAATTGTCAGTCTGCGTCAGCAGTCAAAAGAAGCGCGTGATGAGCAGAAGAATACAGCCAAACGTCTGCAACAGTTAAGTAGAATTGATACAGAAGAACTTTTGGGCTTATCGTCGGAAGATATAAGTTGTTATATCAGCATACTAATTGAGAAAAACAATCCCGATGTAAAAATGCTTCAACAATTGCTGAGTATCCAAACGGAGTGGTTCGATCAGTTTGGTAGAAATGATAAATTCAATGCACCTTTGATTAAGCGATCGCAAGTAGTAGCCGGAACCTGTATCGGAATTCCTAGAGATATTCAAGACATAGAATTTGACCTGTGCATTGTTGATGAGGCTTCAAAAGCTACGGCGACAGAAGTATTAGTTCCAATGGCGCGATCCCACCGCTGGATACTGGTGGGCGACCCCAAACAACTCCCACCCTTCCGAGATGAAGCCAGCAGAGATTCTGATTTTCTGGACAAATACGAACTTACTCAGGAGGATATCCGAGAAACTTTATTCGATCGACTCCTCAGAACACTCCCAGATGGATGCCGCAAGATGTTAACAATTCAACATCGAATGGTAGCACCAATCGGTAATCTTGTCAGTGAATGCTTTTACGAGTGTCAACTTCAAAGTTCCGGGCCTGATGTAGATAAAAATCTTACCAGGGTTTTACCGCAACCTGTTACTTGGCTGACAACAACAAAACTTCCTGACTTTCGCGAGCAATCTGTTAATTCTAGCTTTAACAATGCCTGTGAAGTTAAAGTCATTGTTCGGTTTCTCAAACAGCTAAATCAAATAGCATTACAATATGAAAAAAAATACAGCGTGGCTGTTTTGACGGGGTATGCAGCACAGCTCAAAATACTTAATCGTAACCTTGACTCAGAAGTAAATAATTGGCAAGCATTAACAGTTGAGTGTAATACAGTGGATGCCTTCCAAGGACGCGAATCTGATATTGCAGTGTACTCTGTGACTCGTTCTAACAAAGAAGGTAAAGTGGGTTTTCTACGCGATGCAGAACGACTGAATGTGGCTTTGTCCCGAGGTAAAGTTGGCTTAGTAATCGTCGGAGATCACCACTTTTGTAGAACCTCACACGACAATCCATTACACCGAGTTTTGGATTACGTTGAGCGTCACCCTGAAAATTGTGTCCTAATAGAGGCTAAATTATGAGTTCAGAAGAATCAGCTTCTCTTGCTCCAGAAGAACTACGTCGCTACGACAATCGTACAGGCTTTGACCTGGTTAGTTGTAGAGAAGTCGGTTTGCCTGTTTATAAAATCACGGTTCAAGTTCTAACCCAAATCCGTAAACCGATTCCCCCTATAGAAGAATATGTATTGAAAGCTATTAACGTTGGTCTATCCTCTGAAGAGGATATTGGTGGGTTTCTCGGTCTCGAACCGCCTATCATCAGGGATGCAATGATCAATTTAAGGATGAGTGAAGATATTGACCTCATAGCCCCTCATGACTCTCTGATGCAAGTTTGGAAGTTGACCAAAAAAGGTGAAGGAACGCTCCGTGATGCCAAAATTATTGTTCCAGAGGAGCGAACATTTGATATCAACTTTGATGGACTCCTACGGCATCCTCGCTGGTACGGGCAATTGGAGTCACGTTTGCTCAAGCCAAAAGACTTGCGCGACAAGGATATTATAGAAATTGAACCCTCTCCGAAAAAACCTCCAGAATTGTCAGACCTCAAACTCAAAGATGTGGACGCAATTATTCGTCAGATTGAGGGGGCAAGCAAAGCCAAGGTCAAGCAAGAGCGAGACCTGCTAGCCTTGAAAGCTAGTGAGCGGAGGCAGAGGTTTTTTCAACCTGCCTTAATACTAATCTATAAGGCAAAGGACAGTGATGATGTTCAGGTTGCCTTTGCTATCGATGCTGTCCTTTCTAATGAACATGAAGCTGCATTTGCTCGTGCTAAGGGGGTCAAGAAACTTCGTTTACTAGAGGCATTGAGGGAAAGCGCACCCCAAAAGTTAGCCGCAGAAGTTTTAGGGGATGAATTTGTTGCTCAAGCTCCTTTACAACAAGTTGAGGCTCTTAAGGAAGAAGTTTCTGCTGCTCAAGCTCAGATAGAAGCACAAATAGAAATAACTCGAAACACTCTAGAACGAACTGAAGATAAGGAAGAAAAACTCATTCTTGAGCAACAACTTAAAGACGCACAACAACAAATAGAGAAACTCCAAGTCAAACTAGATTCTCTGTTAGCGGCGGTTCCTATGCGTTGGCTAGAGATGTACGAACACCGCCCACTCCTAGAACAGGCTCTTCAAGATAGCCAAGAACGTTTGATGATTATCTCTCCTTGGATTCGGGCAAGTTCTGTGGATAAACGGTTTATTCAACAATTTGAAAATCTTCTCAAACGGGGAGTACAAGTTTTCATTGGGTACGGTTTGGGAGAGAACGATGATAAAAAGTACCAATCTGATATCCAGGCTGAGAAGAATATTCAAAAATTAGCGAGTCAGTACAAGGATAATTTCCGGTTTAAGCGCCTTGGAGATACCCATGCAAAAATCCTCATCTCTGATGTAAAATTTGCTGTAACAACAAGTTTCAACTGGCTTTCCTTCAAGGGCGATCGCGATCGCACGTTCCGGGATGAGCGGGGGACGCTGGTATCTGATCTCCAGAAAATCGATGAACTGTTCGATAGCTATAGGTCGCGATTTAAAGATTGAATGGTATCGCTTCCACAAAGTTAAAACCTTCTTCCCTCGCACTTCCTCTGCGCTTAATTAAAAAATTGAGTGATTTTTAATACAATTGCGGACTCAACACTCGCTCGAAGTCCTGAATTTTCGATGCGGATCTAAAATTCACCTAAAGTTCGACGCCCGATCGCAAAACCCTTCCTAAGATAGAAGTTAGAGGTCGATCGACCTAAAAGCCGATTCAGGAGCAAGTGTGAAGCACCTGAAAAATCCCAAACGAGCGAGCCACAAGACAGGGAGGATATCAAAATCATGGTAAACGCGCCGACAGGGGAAGCCCGCCTGGGCCCGACCGAGCAGGTACAATCCTTAGACCGCGATTGCACAACTCTATCCCGTCACGTACTCCAGCAACTCCATAGCTTTAGTGCAGATGCTCAGGATCTCAGTGCCCTGATGAATCGCATCGGGCTAGCTGCAAAGCTGATCGCGAGGCGGCTCAGCAGAGCCGGGTTAATGGAAGATGCTTTAGGGTTTACAGGGGCTGTGAACGTGCAGGGAGAATCCGTCAAAAAGATGGATATCTATGCCAATGAAGTGTTTATCTCGGTATTCCAGCAAAGCGGACTTGTCTGCCGCTTGGCTTCGGAGGAAATGGAAAAACCTTATTACATTCCCGAAAATTGTCCGATCGGGCGTTACAGTCTGCTCTACGACCCCATAGACGGTTCTTCCAATCTTGACATCAATCTCAATGTCGGCTCAATATTCAGCATCCGCAAGCAAGAGGGGGACGATGAAGACGGTTCTGCTTCCGATTTGCTGCAAGACGGACACAAACAAATTGCGGCTGGCTACGTGCTCTACGGACCTAGTACCATGCTGGTTTATTCGATCGGTCAGGGCGTTCATTCCTTTACCCTCGATCCGAGTTTGGGCGAGTTTATTCTAGCTAACGAAAACATTAAGGTTCCGGATCGCGGCCCGATTTACAGCGTTAATGAAGGGAACTTCTGGCAGTGGGAGGAATCTTTGAGAGACTACATTCGCTACGTACACCGCAGCGAAGGCTACACTGCCCGGTACGGCGGGGCTTTGGTGGGAGATTTCCACCGGATTTTATTCCAGGGAGGCGTGTTTTTGTACCCCGGAACGGTCAAACAACCGCAGGGCAAATTGCGTTTGCTTTACGAATCGGCTCCTTTGGCGTTTTTGATGGAGCAAGCCGGCGGGCGCGCCAGTACGGGGACTCAAGATATCTTAGACGTTGTGCCGACCCAACTGCACGAGCGATCGCCCTTGATTGTCGGTAGTAAAGAAAATGTAGCGATGGTGGAGTCTTTTATTCAAGATCGATCGCGCAATCCTAGAACAGTCCAACAGTGAAGTCATTAGTCATTAGTCATTAGTCATTGGTCATTAGTTATTGGTCATTAGTCATTAGTCATTGGTGATTAGAACCAAAAAATCACAACTAAAAACTAAGCAATGCCCAATTCTTTTAGACCAGAGCCTAAATTCCCAATTCCCAATTATCAACTATCAAATTGTAGGAGTTACAGTAATGACGGCAACGCCAACGAATCACCTGTTAGAAATCAAAGAAATTGGCCAAAGCATCTGGATGGACAATTTGACTCGCAATCTGATCGAGTCCGGCGAACTCAAACAGATGATTGAAACTCGGGGACTGCGGGGGATTACATCTAATCCGGCGATTTTCGAGAAAGCGATCGCGGGTAATGTGATTTACGACGCGGATATCGAAGCGGGCATCCGGGCGGGCAAATCTGTGATGGAGATTTATGAATCTCTGGTATTTGAAGATATCCGCAACGCTTGCGACATCTTCGCGCCAGTTTACGCAGAGTCGAAGGGTTTGGACGGTTACATCAGTATCGAAGTGCCACCGACGATCGCCAACGACACAGAAAGCACGATTAGCGAAGCCATTCGCTATTACACAGCCCTCGGCAAAGAAAACGTGATGATTAAGATTCCGGGAACTGCTCAAGGTTTGCCCGCAGTCGAGCGAGTCATCAGCGAAGGGATTAACGTTAACGTGACTTTGCTGTTCTCGGTTGACAGCTACGTCGAAACCTTCTGGGCTTACATTCGCGGTTTGGAAGCGCGGGTGGCTAAAGGTTTGGATGTGAGCAATATTGCTTCTGTTGCCAGTTTCTTCTTGAGCCGGATCGACATCAATGTCGATGGCAAGATTGATGAGAAACTCAAAAATGTCACAGATATTTCCACAAAAGCCAAACTGGAAGCGGTGAAGGGGAAAGTTGCGATCGCCAATGCGAAGGTAGCTTACCAGAAGTATAAAGAGATCGTAGCGAGCGATCGCTGGCAAGCTTTAGCGGCCAAAGGAGCGAAAGTGCAGCGCTTGCTGTGGGCTTCCACCAGCACCAAAAACCCCAACTACAGCGATGTCATGTACGTCGATGAACTAATCGGTCCCGAAACCGTTAACACTTTGCCGCCGAACACCGTTGAAGCTTGTTTCGATCACTGCGATGTCGCACCCCGGATTGAGAACAATGTTGCAGAAGCTTACAACCTGATCGAAAGTCTCAAAGATCCCGACATCGACATCAACTTGGACCAAGTGATGGCAGACTTGCTCCTCGACGGGATCGACAAATTCGTCACCCCGTTCCAATCCCTGATGGATTCCTTGCAAGAGAAAGTGCAGAAGTTGTCACCCGTCGCCTAGACAGATATCTGTATCCTTAAAGGCAGAAGCATTTAGGAGTTGGAATAGATAATTGTTTGGGTTCTGGGCGCTGAGTTTTCCATCCCGAACCGGAAAAACTGAGACCAATTGGTCTCAAAAATCCTACAGAGGAAAATCAACTCCCTAGAATTTGGGTTCTGGGCGCTGAGTTTTCCATCCCGAACCGGAAAAATTTGAGACCAATTGGTCTCAAATTTCCGACAAAGGAAAATCAAGTTCGTCCTCTAACAGGATTACCCCGAGACCTGCAACTCGAAATCTGGCAAGAGTTGGACATAGCGTGCCAAATAGTCTACTAAACTTGTCCACAGTTAATTAGCGAGAGGAGGTTTAACCATGTTTGCCGTCAAGCGAGCGCTCAAATTGAATAATAGGGAAGCGACCTTGATGGCAAAACACGCAGGATTTCGGCGTGTAGTATTTAACATGGGTTTGAGCTTGCGAGTCCAAATGTACGGTGCCGGTGAGTTTTCAGACTCAAAGGTCATCAACCAAGTCAAGAAAGTTCTTACCAATCACGTCAAGAAAAAGCCTGAATTCGCTTGGATGAACCAGTTGTCTAGTCGAGTTTATCAAAATGCTTTGATTGACTTAAAAGATGCTTTTAGTCGGTATCGCTCTGGAAAAGCAGGTCATCCAAGATTCGCTAGTCGCCGGGACGGTCAGTCTTTTACGGTTGACTCATCTCATGGGAAAGTTCTTTTAGCTGCTGGCAAGACCATTAAGATTCCCACCTTGGGAAATTTTCGACTTTGTGAACCCCTAGAATGCGGCTTCGTATCTCAAACTTTTACGATTTCAAAAAAAGGAAGTCGTTGGTTTGTCTCATTCTGCGTTGATGCAGAGCGTTTGCCAGTGAAGCCGCCTGAAAGCTCTGTAGGAATTGACGTAGGTATTAAATATGCGGCCACGCTGTCAAACCAGCAGGTTTTTGATGCACCAAAACCGTTGAAAGCCCGTGCGAAAACCAAACTTGCTAAATTGCAACGCAAAGCATCAAAACAGGTAAAAGGCTCCAACAACCAGCGCAAAACCTACAATAAAATTAGCCGGCGACCTGCGCGGATAGCTTGCATTCGCTCAGATTTCCTTCACAAGTTAACAACTTATTTAGCTAAAAGTTTCAAGCTAATCAAGATTGAAGACTTAAACTTTAAAGGTATGATGGCGAATCACAAACTGGCTGGGGCAATATCCGATCTAGGGTTTTACGAATTCAAGCGCCAACTTGATTATAAGTGCAAAATGTATGGAGCAACTTTAGTTCTAGTAGATCAATGGTTTCCTAGTTCTAAAACCTGTTCTAATTGTGGCACTAAAAAAGATATGCCACTAAGCATTCGGACTTTTGACTGTCCTGCTTGTGGTAGATCTTTCGATCGTGATTGGAATGCCAGTTTGAATATTTTAAACTGGGAACCCTCGGCAGCCAGGGGGATAGCCTACTTATCTTGGGATTAGCCGTCTACCCAACAGCGTAGGAAGTGAACTCGAATTGTGTCTAAAGATGGTTTTAGACAAGTTTAGGTAAGTTTTACAAAGCAGGAAGTGAGAGCCGAAATCAAAGCTAAGTATGAAGGCCAAATTCACTCTCTCACCCAGCAACTAGCAGAAATGACCGCAAACTATCATGGTGTATTAGCAAGACTAACAGCTCTAGAAAAAGGAAAATAAATGGTAACGCTACTTGAAAATCCGTTGCGCGTAGGCTTACGAAAAGAACGGGTGCCGGAACCACAAATTCTGGTAATCTTCGGAGCATCTGGGGATCTGACCCAGCGCAAACTGGTACCAGCAATTTATCAGATGAAGCGCGATCGCCGCTTGCCACCGGAAACAACCGTCGTGGGAGTAGCCCGCCGCCCTTGGAGCCACGATTACTTCCGCGAGCAAATGCGCGAAGGCATTGAAGAATTTGGCGGCGGCATTGGCAATGAAGAATTTTGGCAAGAATTCGCTAAAGGTTTGTACTACTGTCCGGGCGACATTGACAACCCCGAAAGCTATCAAAAACTCAAAGATTTCTTAGCGGAACTCGACGAAGAAAGGAGAACTCGCGGCAATCACATATTTTATCTCTCAGTTTCCCCGAACTTTTTCCCAGAAGCAATTAGGCAACTGGGCGCGGCTCAAATGCTGGCAGATCCAGTAAAAAACCGCTTGGTAATTGAAAAACCCTTCGGCCGGGACTTGAGTTCGGCAAAAGCTCTCAACCGAGTCGTGCAGAAGGTTTGCCAAGAACAGCAAGTTTACCGGATAGACCACTATTTGGGTAAAGAAACCGTTCAGAATTTAATGGTGTTCCGGTTTGCGAACGCGATTTTTGAACCGCTGTGGAATCGGCAATTTGTCGATCACGTACAAATTACAGTTGCAGAAACTGTAGGCGTAGAAGACCGGGCAGGTTACTACGAATCCTCTGGGGCGTTGCGGGATATGCTGCAAAACCACTTGATGCAGATTTTCTGTCTGACGGCGATGGAACCACCGAATTCCTTGGACGCTGACAGCATCCGCACCGAAAAGATGAAAGTTCTGCAAGCAACTCGCTTGGCAGATTTGCATAACTTGGAGTTCTCAGCGATTCGGGGTCAATATTCCGCGGGTTGGATGAAGGGCAAACAGGTGCCAGGATATCACGAAGAACCGGGGGTTGCTGCCAACTCGACAACGCCGACTTTTGTGGCGATGAAGTTTATGATTGACAACTGGCGCTGGCAGGGAGTGCCTTTCTACCTGCGAACCGGCAAGCGGTTGCCGAAAAAAGTTAGCGAAATTGCGATTCAGTTTCGGGAAGTGCCGCTGTTAATTTTTCAGTCCGCGGCCCAACAAACTACTCCTAACGTTTTGACGATGCGCGTACATCCCAATGAGGGGATTTCGCTGAGGTTCGAGGCGAAAATGCCGGGGCCGGATTTGCGGACGCGGACGGTGGATATGGATTTCAGTTACGGTTCTTCCTTTGGGGTGACATCTTCGGATGCTTACGATCGACTGTTAATTGACTGTATGCTGGGCGACCAAACTTTGTTTACCCGTTCTGATGAAGTGGAAGAAGCTTGGCGGGTGGTAACGCCGGCGCTGATGGATTGGGAATCGTCCAACGAACAGGAGTTGGTTCCTAAATACGAAGCGGGTACTTGGGAACCTGCGGAAGCAGAACTGCTAATTAACAGAGACGGCCGCAAGTGGCGCAGACTTTAAGAGTCATTAGTCAGCAGTCATTAGTCAGCAGTCATTAGTTTATTGGTCAGGATTAGTGATTATTGATTAGCTAAGAACCAATGACTGAGAACCAATGACTGAGAACCAATGACTGAGAACCAATGAGCAATGAGTAATAACTAATAAGAAAGGAGAAAAGATTTATGACGATGACACCGATGAAAGCTCCGCCTCTGGTTTCGCTGCAAAATCCTAAAGATGTGTCGATCGACCAGATAGAGGCAGAATTGAGTCAAATCTGGGAAAGTTACAGAGAATCTGGGTCAAAGGGCGATTTTCCGATCGCTACTAGGGCAACAACGTTTACTTTTGTAGTCTACGAACCGGAAGAAACTCAGCAGTTATTGGCGGATCTGGGGTTTTACGAGGGGCCGGTGGACGGTATTACCGGACCGATGACGGCATCTAGCATCAGGGCTGCTCAAAAAGCTTACGGACTGCCGAGAACTGGCAAAGCTAACGCTGAATTGCTGGCGACTTTGCGGGAAGAAGTGGCTCGCAAAAATTCCAATGGTGACAGCAAGTTGGGCGCGCCTGGCTTGGGTTCCGGGGGTTCGGGGGTGGCTGACGCGATCGTGGCTGCGAATCCCTGCCGGATTATTGCTCTGTGCCCGACGGCGGGGGAAGATAGGGGCGTGCAGGCTCAAGTGGCTGCTTATTGTCCGGTTCACAAGCGCAACACCGGCAATCTGATCTGCTGCGAGTACATTACGCTTCGGGGTACGGAAGCTGCCCTGGAACGGGTGAGCGGCATCGTGACGGCGTTGACGATCCCGAATTTGCCGACGCTGCTGTGGTGGAAAGCGAATCCCGATGCCGATCGAGGTTTGTTCCAACGGCTGGCGACAACTAGCAGTTCTGTGATTGTTGACTCTAGCAGCTTTGCCGAGTCTGAAGCGGAATTGCTGTTGATGCAAAGTCTGATCGAGGAGGGAATTCCGATCGCCGATCTCAATTGGCGGCGGTTGGCCGCGTGGCAAGAGTTAGCTGCTGAGGCTTTTGACGCCCCGGAACGTCGGGCGGCGATTCGGGAAATCGATCGGGTGACGATCGATTACGAAAAAGGAAATACTACTCAAGCGCTGATGTATTTGGGCTGGCTGGCGAGCCGGCTTCAGTGGCGTCCGGTTGCTTTCAAACAAGAAGAGGGCGATTACCAAATCAAGCGAATTAAATTCGCAGGTCCCGACGAACGGGTTGTAGAAGCCGAGTTGGCTGCTATTCCTACTGCTGATTGGGGCGATGTCCCGGGCGATTTGATTGCTCTGCGTTTGAATTCTACGAACGAAAAGGCTGACTGCGGTACAGTTCTGTGTTCGGAAGCGGGCGGCTGTATGCGGATGGAAACCAAAGGTGGCGCTCAAACCGATCGCTTTAACCAGGTGACTCCTCTGTTCGACCAGGTGACGGAACAGTTGCTGGGTCAGCACCTGCAGAGTTGGGGCCGAGATGTGCTTTACGAAGAAAGTTTGGCAGTGACGGCTCAAATGCTGAAGTTAGCTAAACAGTAAAAAGAAGTTCGGCAACGGATTGTGTAGCGGATGTAACGGATGTAACGGATGGATGGAATCAGGAGAAAGGAGAAAAAAATAAGCAAGACGGATTGAGTTAACATTCAGTGGGGCAGGCAATGTCTGCCCTACTTTTATTCTTCTCTTTTCTTCCTTCGCGCTCTTGGCGTCTTCGCGGTTCGTTAAATAGTTATTATTTGAGCGGTTCGAGAGCAATACTCATAACTTTATCAACTGTCTATTTTTATGAGGAAGGATTGCATAAATCTTTGATTGATACAGAAACCGCAGATTCAAGGCAGATTAACACAGATAAACGCAGATAATTTCCTGATTGGAAAGCGACTTTGGCAATCTTATCTATTATTTATTTTAACTAACTAGAACTATGGCTTTAGTAATTGCTGGCGAACGCAGCGGTGCGGGAAAGACGACTGTGACGATCGCCCTTTTAGCTTATTTAATCCGCCGCGGCTTGAACGTTCAATCTTTTAAGGTTGGTCCCGATTACATTGACCCCATGTTTCATACTTTTGTTACTGGTCGCCCCTGTCGGAATTTAGACCCGGTATTAACGTCTGAATCTTATGTAAAAAAGTGTTTTTCTCGTCAGATCCAAGATGTCGATTATGCCTTAGTTGAAGGGGTGATGGGACTATTTGATGGAGTGAGTCGAAAAAATCAGGAATCACGAAGCCACGACACGGATTTTGACACGGATACACGGATTAATTATCGAAAAGAAGAAGGCAATTATGATTTTTCCTTTGCTTCTACGGCTCATGTGGCTTATTTGCTGAATTTGCCGGTATTGTTTGCGATAGATTGCAGCAGGCTCTCTGGTTCTGTGGCTGCGATCGCCCACGGTTTTCGTTCTTTTAACCCTGACCTTAAATTCGCTGGTTTGGTGCTGAATCGGGTGGCGAGCGATCGACATTTGGAGTTGCTTCAAGATGCTCTCAAACCGCTCAATTTACCTATTTTGGGCGTTTTGCGTAGGGATGAGGCTGTTACTATTCCCGATCGACATTTGGGGCTGATTCCTGCTGAGGAGTTGCCTAATCTTCATGCTGCGATCGATAAACTGGCTGATTTGGCTGCTGTTAGTTTTGACTGGGAGCAACTTTTGCCTTTGTTGGCTGCAACTCGAAATGGGGGTGAGGGGTCTGAGCAACTTTCGGGTAGACACAGTCTCCCTTCGGTTATTATAACTCAAAAAGATGATGTTGTCAACTCTTTGGGAAAACAATTTGGAGTGAGGATTGCTGTTGCGCGCGATCGGGCTTTTAATTTTTACTATCAGGACAATCTTGATTTGTTGGAAGAGTTGGGTGCCGAGTTGGTATTTTGGAGTCCCCTTGATGACTCGGTTTTTCCTGACAATGTGCAAGGGTTATATTTTGGTGGTGGTTTTCCTGAGGTGTTTGCTCAAAAATTGAGCGGTAATGTTTTAATTCGGGATGCGGTAAGAAGTGCTATTTTTTCGGGAATGCCGACTTATGCGGAGTGCGGCGGTTTGATGTACTTGTGCGATTCTATTGTAGACTTCGATGGCAATTCTTGGCAAGGGGTGGGGGTGTTGGAAACTGCTGCTGCGATGGGTAAGCGTTTGACGCTGGGATACCGAGAAGCTGTGGCGGTGAGGGATAGTTCGGTGTTAACTGCTCTCGATCAGGTTTGGGGACATGAGTTTCATCGATCGCATTTAACTGTGGAACCGACTAATCCAGTTTATCACAGTTGGAGGTATGGCAAGCGGGGGGAGGTTGAGGCGGTTGCTGAAGGTTGGGGAGTTTGTCAGGTACACGCTTCTTATTTGCATTTGCACTGGGGTGCTCGTCCTGATATTCCGGCTCGTTTTTTGCAGCAGTGTGCTGATTTTGATTTTAAGGGTGTTTTGGGCGATCGATCTCAAGTAATATCTTTTTAACGAACCGCGAAGGCGCGAAGGACACGAAGGAAGAGAATGAAGAGGAAGGAGAAGATAGGTAGTGTCTGTAGCGCTTTGGCAATAAATCTATTCTGTTTTTTGGGAAGTCGAAAAGCCTGTTCCTGGCTGCGCCCAAGGTAGAAATAAAGTGGTCTTACTATTTATATTAGAATATTTATGACGGAGAAGGCTAGGGAGGTTGGGATTTATGAGCGAATCAATTTCGACTAAGCTGTTGTTTGCGCAATGGGTGACACGGGAGAATTTTCGGCGTTACGGTCAAGTTATCTTTGCGGCTGTTGATGGCAAGTCTTTCGATGCTGAGGACGCTCAGTTAAATTTGCAAAATGGTGTTCCTAGATTTTACATTATGCGGTTGCTGGAGGAAGGTCGCAAGTTTGGCAAAATTACGCGGCACGTTCAATGTACTCAGTGTTTGGGTTCTTTGGAGGGGAAGGATTGGTTGATGGCGGTTGCGCCTCCTGGGGATAGCGATAAACCGAGTTTAGATGATATTGTTGCTTTTCGGATTCCGGGCAATTGTTTTATTAAGTTAGATGTGGGGACTTGGCACGCTGGGCCGTATTTTGATGCGGATTTTGTTGATTTTTACAATCTGGAATTGAGCGATACTAATGTGGTTGACCATTTTACTTTTGATTTTGTGAAAAATCACAATCTGGAGTTTGAGATTGTCTGAATGTTGGCGATTTGTAGTTGCGCTTTCTTTTTGGTGATTTTTGAGTAAGATTTTTTAACCGCAGAGGGCGCAGAGGACGCAGAGGGGGAGAAGGATGAGGTTCGCAAGTGATTGGGGAATTGTTTTGGTCTCACTCGGCTGAATGGCCACGCTTGAAGGATAAAGTTTACAAGTGTTAAATTAAGTGCAATTGTTATGTCTGAGCAAAAGTATAGCATTGTTCTGCGCGAATGTCGTTTGTTAGGTGCGAGCGACGATCGCCCAACGGTTGATATTGCTATTGAGGATGACCAAATAGTCGCCGTTTCGCCTCGGATATCAGAACTTGGCGAACGCGAAATCGACATTCAAGGCAATTTAGTTAGTCCTCCTTTTGTGGAGTCGCACATTCATCTTGATTCGGCTTTGACCGAAAGCATCCAGGATACAAGCCCCCGGATTCATCGGTGGAGAAATAAAAAACCTGTATCCGATGAAACTTGCCCCCCGAATTTATCCGTGGGTCAATGCTTCAATTCTTTAATCTAAAATCTAAAATCTAAAATCTATTGACTGCGGGGGAACCGCGATGGAATCAAAGCGGCACTTTGTTCGAGGGAATTCAAATCTGGGGGGAACGAAAGCAAAGTTTAACTCTGGATGATGTCAAAAAACGGGCTGTTGAAACTTTAAGGCTGCAAGCGTCTCAAGGGATTTTGTTTGTCAGGAGTCACGCTGATGTTAGCGAACCGACGCTGACTGCTTTGCAAGGACTTTTGGAAGTTCGTGAACAAGTCAAAGATTGGATGACTCTGCAAGTTGTGGCTTTTCCCCAAGACGGGATTTACGGAAGTCCAGAAAATGACAAACTTTTAGAGAAATCTCTGGATATGGGTGCGGATGCTGTGGGCGGGATTCCGCATTATGAGTTGACGCGGGAAGATGGCGTGAAGTCGGTTGACCGAATTTTTGAACTTGCTGAAAAATACAATAGATTAATAGATGTTCACTGCGATGAAATCGATGATGAACAGTCGAGATTTTTGGAGGTGGTAGCAGCTTGTGCGATTAGAAGCGGGGCTGGTTCGCGGGTGACGGCTAGCCACACGACGGCTTTCGGTTCTTACAACAATGCTTTTGCTTTTAAGCTGATGGGAAGTTTGGCAAAATCGGGAATTAATTTCATCGCCAATTTTTTAATTAATATCACTCTGCAAGGCCGCGCTGATACTTATCCGAAACGCCGTGGGGTGACGCGGGTTAAGGAGTTGTGGCTGCAGGGATTGAATGTGAGTTTTGGTCACGACTGCGTGCAAGATCCTTGGTATAGTTTAGGTACGGGAAATATGTTGGATGTCGCTCATATGGCGGTTCATGTTTGTCAGATGACGGGAATGGCTGAGATTGCGGCTTGTTTTAATATGGTGACTGTCAACGGTGCTAAGACTCTCTATCTGGGAGATGATAATTATGGGATAGAGGCGGGTAAACCTGCAAATTTGATTGTGTTGGATGCTGAGGATTGTTATGAGGCAATTAGGAGGCGCGCTGCGGTTCGGTATGTGATTTCGCGGGGTAAGTTGCTGGCGGAAACTGCACCTGCTAAGATGAGTTTTTATGGTATTTGACAAACAATATTTGAAGCTGTTAAATTGTGAATCAAGGTGCTATTCCCGATGAGAGTCCGAGAAATTTGCCGGAGCAACTTCTGTTGCAAGATGCTAAGGCTAGCGTCGGCAGACGAATTCTAGGCAGTGCAGATAAGCCGTTGGGAGATGCTCCCAGATTGGTCGCTAATTACGGAGGCAAAGTCGGTGATTGGGTTAAAATGGTTAGTGCCCAAACCGCAGTAATTGAGGGAGCAGTTGTTGAAGTACATTGGTTCAGGAATAACGAGACAGCCCAAACTGTTCAATTCAAATTCAAACGTACATATCCTAAAGCTGCACTAAAAAATTTGTAGTTATAAAAAACATGAAAATTCGCTGTATTGCCAATACAGGTAATGCTCTCCCTGAAAGTTACCTCAAGCCTGAGTTCTATTTTACGAAAGAAGTGGAATTTCCCCTAACGGTTGGCAAAGAATATGTTGTCTACGCTCTTTACCAATCGCAGGGTAATGTTTGGTACTATATCTGTGACGATAACTACACCTATTATCCCATGCAGAATCCGGCACCGCTGTTTGAGGTGGTTGATAGTAGAGTTTCTAAGTATTGGCGGTTTGAACTAGCACCGAATGGGCGGTTAGAGATTGCTTTTGAGCAGTGGTTTACTGACCCTTATTTTTATGATAAGTTAACTGACCAGGAAGAGGCAGAGGTTGAGATTTTTGAGAAGGTTAAGGAATTAATGGATGCTGAGGATTTTACTTTCTCTCCGCTGGATGTGGCCGTTGAGAAGTTGCGGGAACCTGTCAGTGTTTGAGTGGGAAAAGTGCGATAATTCATTAATTTTGTTAACCAGCTTGACTCAGATAGCTTGAAATGGTATCAAATAGGAATCAGCAGAATTTGGTAAAAAAAAATGAACGATGAAATTAAATCCAATAATAACTATCAGACCGTCGGTGATGATGATGTTTTGTTATTCGATGAAGCTACTTTTCTGGTGCGTAGGTTTAAAAACTTAACCGCCAGCAAGTTTAGTAAGATACTTGAAACTTATGTAGTAGGAGCTAATAACCAAGGTGGTAACAAGCAGATAATTGAGTGTATGAACGAGCTGCGAATTAACGAAAAAATAATAATTTATGGATCTGAAATAAACTGGAATTTCCCTAAAGAAGGAATCGATTGTCAAGTTATCAAAATCGGTTCTAAGGGTTGGCAAAAAGGAAAGGTTAAAATAGAAGTTAATGAAGATTTACAGTTGGGGAAAACACAGGTTTGTATAAAATTTTGCCCAGATGAACCATCAGAGCAAAAATCGCCTCTAGATGATATCAGACAATCAGAGGAATACAAAAAACTGAGCAATAATAGCTGACTGCCAGATCGCGCTTACAATACAATAATCGATCGCACTTATATCTGAATCTTAGATTTTTAACCGCAGATGGGGGCGGATGTACGCGGATGAACGCTGATGTTTTTTTGGGAGGGACTCATGGTAAATGTAGAAGAATATGTCGATCGCACTGCTGAACTGATAAATTTACCGTTAGACCCGGAACATCGGCCGGGTGTTGTGGTAAACTTTGAGAGGATAGCTGCGATCGCCCGACTGGTTACTGAGTTTCCTTTACCCCCAGAAGTAGAAGTCGCGCCGGTGTTTGAACCTTAGATTTTTAACCGCAGATGAGGGCAGATGAACGCGGATGAACGCAGATGTTTTTTGGAGAGGGCTGATGCGGTTGCTACGGCAGCGGCTGTTAAATGTGGTAGGGTTACGGCTACAGTGGCGGTAAGTGCTGCTTTGGAACGGATTGCTGTTAAGGATAAGGCTTTTAATTGTTTTACTGCTATCACTGCTTCAAGCGCACTCGCAGCAGCCGAAAATATAGATAGTTCGATCGCAAATAACCAAGACCCAGGCCCTTTAGCAGGCGTTCCCTTCGCTGTCAAAAACCTGTTCGATGTCGCCGGAATTACTACTCTAGCTGGGTCAAAAATCAACGCTGGCAATCCGACCGCTACCCAGGACGCGGCTGTGGTCGCCCGACTCAGACAAGCCGGGGCTGTGCTCGTGGGTACGCTCAACATGGATGAGTACGCCTACGGTTTCGTGACGGAAAACAGCCACTACGGCCCGACTCGCAATCCCCGCGATACTGCGCGCATCGCTGGCGGTTCCAGCGGCGGTTCCGCAGCAGCAGTCGCCGCCGGTTTTGTACCCGTCACTCTCGGTTCTGATACTAATGGTTCTATCCGCGTACCGGCTGCTTTGTGCGGTGTCTTTGGGTTTAAGCCTACTTACGGCCGTTTGTCCAGGGCAGGCGCTTATTTATTTTCGAGTAGTTTGGATTGTGTGGGACCGTTTGGGCGATCGATCAGAGATATGGCGCTGCTGTACGATGTCCTGCAAGGCCCTGATTCTCGTGACCCTGTTTGCACTCAACGCCCGCCTGAACTTTGTTCGCCGCAGTTAAATCAAGGCATCGAAGGATTGCGAATTGCTGTTGCTGACGGGTATTTCGCCACAGGGGCCGCACCGGAAGCAATGGATGCTGTAGAAATAGTTGCTAAAGCCTTGACAAATGTCTTGGATTGTGGTAAAGGCACAGAAAAAACAACAAACCCCCCAAAAATAGGGGGGCTTGCAACTGTCACCATACCGGAATCCGATCGCGCCAGGGCTGCGGCGTTTATCATTACCGCCTGCGAGGGGGGAAATTTGCATTTGGACAATTTGCGATCGCGCCCTCAAGACTTCGATCCTGCCACGCGCGATCGCTTTTTAGCGGGAACTCTGATCCCTGCGACTTGGTACTTGCAAGCCCAGAGATTCAGACAGTGGTACCGCGATCGAATTCGCGAAATATTCCAACACACAGACATCATCCTCGCACCCGCAACCCCGATAGCTGCCCCTGAAATTGGCGTCGAGAAAATGGTAATAGCCGGACAAGAAATCTTAGTACGTCCCAATCTCGGACTGTTCACCCAACCCCTATCATTTATTGGCTTGCCCGTTCTTTGCGTGCCCGTACAGCGGCCCGGCGCTTTGCCCTTGGGGGTACAAATTATTGGTGCTCCCTACAGCGAAGCGGTGATTCTCCGAGTCGCTGCGGTACTTGAATCGCAAGGCCTTGTATCTGCCGAATCAATTGACCCCTAATTCTAGGGTTTGTTGTTGCGGTGGAAGCGTCTCTTAGTCCTTCTGGCAATAGCTTTGCGCTTCTGCTTTTCCAAGGGGGTTTCAAAGTGGCGGTGCTTTCTCATGTCGGGGAAAATACCCGCTTTGGAAACTTGCCGCTTAAACCGTCGCAGGGCTGACTCAATCCCTTCATTTTCGCCTATTACAACTTGGGTCATTCTTTCTCCTTAGTGTTTGTTAGATCAAGTTTTATCATATCAAGCTTTTTGACGGCGCGACCTGTTGGAGGTCGGGCGATCGCCCAAAACCTCAAAATTATACCATAGAATTGGTTTGTAGTGAGGACTTGATTCCTCAAATTTTGACGGTCGCTAAAATCCTCACTACTAACCCCTTTGATTGCGGGTACTGGTTTAAGAGGGTTGGGCTATCAACTGATTTTCCTGCCGCAGGTAAGCTTGAATAAACGGGTCTAATTCGCCGTTCATCACATCTTCGATGGCCGTTGTTTCCACTCCAGTACGCAAATCCTTGACCATTTGGTATGGGTGAAAAACATAATTGCGAATTTGGTTGCCCCAAGCTGCCTCTACCATGTCGCCGCGAATCTCGGCAATTTCTGAAGCCCGCTGTTCCTTCGCAACCACCAACAGCCTAGCCTTGAGTAATGCCAAAGCTTTTTCCTTATTTTGCAACTGACTGCGTTCTTCTGTGCAGCGGACGGCCAAACCGGTAGGAAGGTGAACGATGCGGACTGCGGTTTCTACCTTGTTAACATTTTGCCCGCCCTTGCCGCCCGCGCGGGAAGTCGTGATTTCCAAATCCTTTTCAGGAATGTCCAACTTGACGGATCGATCGAGAATTGGCATCACTTCGACGCCTGCAAAACTGGTTTGACGCTTGTCGTTAGCATTAAAAGGCGAAATTCTGACCAAACGGTGAGTGCCTTTTTCCGATCGCATATAACCGTAAGCGTAGCGGCCGACAATTTCCAAAGAAGCAGATTTAACACCTGCTTCCTCTCCCTCGGAAATTTCCATTAAATGTACTTTGTAACCTTGACTTTCCCCCCAGCGGGTGTACATCCGCAGCAGCATTTCGGCCCAATCTTGAGCATCTGTGCCGCCGGCCCCGGCGTTAATCGTCAAAACGGCGCCGCCTTCGTCGTAGGGCCCAGATAGTAATTGTTGCAGTTCCCACTGGTCGAGTTCGCGGGTTAACTGAGAAAGACTCGATGAGGCTTCTTGGAACAGGGACTCGTCGGCTTCTAACTCCAGCAGTTCTAAAATAGCTTTAGCATCTTCCAAGCTAGTTTGCCAGCCGCGATATTGGTCTAAATGAGATTTTAAGTCATTAAGTTCTTGGAGGGTTTCTTGAGCTTGGTCTTGGTCGTCCCAAAATGCTGGTTGGGCGCAGATTTGCTCTAAGTCTTGAATTTTGGCTGTGAGTGCGGGGATGTCAAAGATAGTCCTGGGTTGCACCCAGTCGATCGGACAAAGTTTCGATATTGTGTTTGATGTCTAGAACTTCCACTGTGAGTTCTCCGGCGTTGTGGGCTGTATTTTTGAGTTTAGCTGAAATGTTGCTCTAAATGTGCAAATCAATCTGGGGGGGTGACAACCAGCCTGAAACCCAGAGGTGGTGAGGATTGAGCCAATCCGCTGCTCAAAAAAGATAGGCAGCATAATTGTTACACGCTTGCCTATCCCAAAAATAATGATACCAACATTTTACCAGACTCATTTAAAAAAACAACTGACATCAGCTCAGTTTCTTGTAATGACAACTTTCCTATCTGTGATCCAATCAGAAAAACAAGTGAGATTAGAACGACTGGCACGGGTATTTCCTTACCCAATTACAACGGAAAGTCGGCGTAGGAAACTACAAAGATTTCTGGATTTACCAAACTTAACTATCTCATTAATTTGGTTCCCCTTAATTACTTATTGGTTGACCACTTATTGCCCCATTGGTACTCGTTTATCAATCGCAATCGACCGCAGTCAATGGGGGTGCATTAATCTCTTTATGGTTAGCTTAATCTGGGAGCGAAGAGCAATTCCATTATACTGGTCACTGTTGCCCAAATTGGGAAACAGTAGCTTCGAGTCACAGACTACCAATTTACAGCAAGTTTTACCATTATTTTCAGAATATAAACTCATCGTTTTAGGAGACCGTGAATTTTGTTCTGTTGATTTGGGAAACTGGCTTAAGGAAAAGGGTGTGTCTTTTTGCTTAAGACTGAAAAAGAATCTTTGTATCGAAACAGAACATTTAGTTTGGCAACGGTTGGATGAATTAGGAATAGTACCCGGAACTTCTTTGTATGTTCAAGGGAAAAAAGTGAGGAAAACTCTACCTACTACCGGGTTTGAGCTTGCTTGTAAGTGGAAAAGGAACTATGGGAAATATCAAGTTAAAGAAGCCTGGTTTATTCTCACGGATTTAGGCTCATTGCGAGCAGCGCTCAATGCTTATAAGCAGCGGATGGGCATTGAAGAAATGTTCCGAGACTGTAAAACAGGAGGCTACGATCTTGAAGGAACAAGCCTCAAAGGGAACCGACTTATTAACATGATTATGCTCATGACACTGACGTACAGTTCAGCAATATTTCAAGGTAATGAACTGAAGAAAAAGCAGGTACAAGAATATGTATCTCGTCGCACAGAACCAAAGAAAAAATATCGCAGACGGAGTACATTTGGTGTGGGATTAGATGGAGAAAAGTGGGTTAATTATCTAGAACAATATTCTTTGGAGGTGGAACAGTTAATGAAGTTAACTCCTTCTAAACGCCGCTTTTATCAACAAGGTATGCGGGCTGCAACCCTTATACAGTCTATTTCGTAGACCTCTTTGTCACCCCCCCAGCAAATCAATTTTTCAGCAGCACACCAGCTTTGATAAATGAGTCAATTTTGCCGTCGAGCACGTCGGCCACGGCTGTTGTTTGGATTCCTGTACGGAGATCCAAAACTTTGCCCTGATTCGCGCTGTCGCTGGCCAATTGATATTCCCGAATTGGTTGGTTAAGGACTGTTTTTAGGATCTCGCCCTGAATGTCTGCAAGCTCTTGAACTCCTTGCCTTTGCATAATAGCAAACAGTTTGCTTTTGAGAAGCGCCAAAGCCGTTTCTCTATTTAGCAATCGACTCCGCTCCTCCCCAGATATTGCAGAAATACCAGTAGGAACATGAACAATCCTCACCAAAGTTCTGATTACACACCTCACGTAGGGAGGAGGCAAGATTATTAATTCTAAATCCTGCTTTGGAATCTCCAGTTCCACATACATTGGCACAACTTCCACCGTCACTGAACTCGCCTGCTTTCTGGTAATATTAAAAGGCGATGTACGTTTCAGTAGATGCACTCCGGTTTCTGACTTTAGATAGCCGTAAGCGTAACGTCCGTCTATTGCCAAAGTTAGAGAATTAACTCCTCCTATTTCCAAAATAGCAGAATTAATTTCTACATACTCCGATAGGGAATCTTCAACCAACATAACTCTATAGCCTCGGTTGTGTCCCCAATGAGCATACATTCTCAGCAACATTTGTGCCCAGTCTAGAGCATCTAAGTCATCTATTGCTGCATTAATTATGAGGTAGGCTCCATTTTTGTCGCAAGGCCCGCTCAAGGATTGCTCTAATTCACACTCTTCGAGAGAGCAGTTGAGTTGAGCTAAATTAGTTTGAAGTTCTTGCTCTAATTCCTCGTCTGCTTGAAATTCGAGTAACTCCAGTGCTGCTGTAGCATCTGCCAAAATTGTTTGGCACTGGTTGAGTTTTGCCTGGTAGGATTGGAGTGCGTCTAGTTCTTGGAGTAGCCGTTCGCCTGTATTGATGCTGTTGCCCGATTTCGGCTGTGCTGCTAGCTGTTGTAACTTTTGGTTCTCGGCGGTTAAGGCTGAGCTAAAGATAGTCTTGTAGACCCGTTAGGCGATCGGACAATGTTTCGATATGGTGTTTGATGTCTAGAACTTCCATGGCTAGTTCTCCGGCGTTGTGGGCTGTATTTTTGAGTTTAGCAGAAATTTCGACATTTCAGCAATTAATCCGTGTATCCGTGTCCAAATCCGTGTTCTTCCTTCTTATATATACTGCGAACCTGTTGAATTGAAAGTTTTACCGCATTCGTGAGCGCATACGTCCAACCTTTTGGAACAGGAAAAACTTTTTGTGAGGTCTTCGCGAAACCAATCACTTTCCAGGGCATCTTTCACAGATTGAGTTCTGAGAGAATTAAACCCCTTGCCGTATTTTTCAATTAAAGCCAGCATTTGCGGTCTGTAAGTGTGGTTATAAACAGCGTATTTAGTATGGCTTACCCAACAGCAAAGCCAGAGTTCCGCTTCAAAACTGATGAAAATCTCTTTGCTGGCTTGAGTTTGACAGCTAATTTCTACATTTCGGTAGTAATTGTTTAGGCTACCAAATATTTCTACAGCTTGGATAAATTGGTCTCCCTGTGGATTTTTATATTGTTCCAGCGATGGGGTTGGAGTTCTTCGCTGGCTGGCTTTGATGGGACAGAACGAGTTTGTTCTGCTGCTTGAGAGGTTTCGATAGCTATAGCTTGATACCAAGCATAATTGGCTTTTTCTGGTTGCCTCAACTGCGTCAACACTTTAGCTAAATTGCGATAAGCTCCGGCAAAATTGGGTTTAAGCTCGATCGCCTTTTGGTAATAAGCACTAGCTGGCTGCCACTGTTGCTGTTGAGCATAAAGACTGCCGACGTTAGCATAAACTTCGGGAAAATTAGGCTGAATTTGGAGTGCCTTGGCGTAACAATCTGCAGCTGCTTGCATCTTCCCCAAACCTTGAAAAGCGTTGCCCAAAGTTTTGCAGGCTGCTGCAAAATTAGGTTGAATTTTTAGGGCTTGTTGGCTGGCTGCGATCGCCTCTGACAGTTGCCCCTTTTTCAAACATTCCTCAGCTTGTCGGTGGAACTGAAGCGCGGCCTGTTCTTGATGCTGAGGGGCTGATACATTCGCGGTTGCTGGTTGGTTTGGGCGATCGCTCTTAGCATCTACCTGAGAGTTTTCTGGCTTCTGAGGCTGTTGATTGGCGGACTCTTTTTCATAAATCTCTTTCGCCACAAAACGAGAGGTAGCTTTCGGTACAAACTCGACAAATCCTAGTTGTTGGGCTAAGCTAAATCCCGCGCTGCTTCTACTTGGTGCTGGTTGTGTTCAAAAATCAAGTAGTGCCATACAGCTTTTCCGCCTGCTTGGATAAAGGCATTAACAGACTGCATTATCCTGTCCCAGTTGGTATTTTGGCGGTAGATGCTGTTAGTATCGGCCAACCCGTCGATACTAAAAATTAGGCGATCGTATTCTCCTGTCATTGTCTGTGCCAGCCTGTGCCACCACTCGGGGTTGCGTCCGCTACCGTTGGTGTACAGGCAGACATGAGGAATTCCCATGCGGTGCAAATACTCGATCGCCCCAATTGTGGTATTGCTAGTCATAGCATCGCCGTAGTTGCCGCACATATAAACAAAATCCAACTGAGAGCAAAACTATGAGGGAAAAATACTCTCAATATCCTGCATCTTTAATTCCGCCCCCGGCAAAATCGGGTTGCCGGTGCGGGGACACTGCGGGCAAGCTGCATTGTACCTGGAGGTAATTTCTACCCTGACTCTTCTGATATCTTCATATTTTAAGTATATGAGTTTTATCCTATTGATTTTTTATGAATGTTGAAATCGCGATCGACAGAATTAGACAACAAGACTTTTGATTAAGTGATTAAAAATTAAAATTATACCTCATGCCTTCAGCCAGAGGACATGATACAGCGTATTCCTGGTTGATGAAGGATACCAGATATCGCTCTATCCCCGCCGTAGGCGCACTCTTGCCGGGCCCCGTGTCTCTACTTCATAAACCAGGAATACGCTGTATAAGTTTTGTTGACGATCGCGCTTGAGGCGATGACGACTATCTTGATTGCCTATCTCAATCAAAAACCGCGGCCGGATGTCGATCGAGCCGCGGTTTTTTTTAAGCTAAAGTTTCAATTAATCCCGGCCGTTGAGAGCAATCAGCAGGCGCAGAATGAAAATGAACAAGTTGATGTAGGTCAAGTACATCGACAGAGCAGCGGGCAAATACTGATCGTCGCGGTAGCTGCGGGGTAATATGTAAAAATCGACGATCGCAGCGCCGGCAAATATAAACACGCCGATGCCAGAAATGCCAATTTCCAACCAGGTTGGGGTGTAAACGCCAAATAGAGAGAGCAGAAACTGACCGCCAACGACGACTAACAAAGCAATGACACCTAAACTGATAGTTTTGGTGAGGGCCATGCCGTCTTCTTCAGAAAGGTTGGACCCAATTTGACGGGCGGCGATGAAGGTAAGACCACAGCCGAGAGCAGCAAAACCGATGCCGGAGATGCCGACGCCTTCGCTTCTGAGGGCTACAGACACCAATCCGCTGAGGGTGTAGCCTGTAAGCAAGCTGTAGGTTGCCAGCAGAGGCAAAGCGGTATTTTTGTTGTTTTGTTCGGCAGCGCCGCGGGCGACAAAGAACAGAATTAATTGTAGGACGATCGCGCCGATGAATGTGGGAAAGAAGATCCCGGGATAGTTGCGGATCACTCCCAGGCCCCCGTAGGTGCCGACAGCAGTTAAGACAAGTCCGCCGCCTACGAAGGGGAGAGCGTTGGAGATGACGTTGGGGCCTACCAGCGCGTGGTTTTTGGCCTCGCGCACGGCTTCGCGAAAATTGCTAGTGTTACTCACGAGGATTTACCTAATTTTGGCTGAGAATTGCTATCTCTATTTTGACAGCTTTACAGTTTGTTTGCAAAACCTCAAAGAGTTTAAAGATTTGATAAAGAAGCGGTGACATCACTCCAAAGTACGGTTCGATTGTTTATAATCGAGTCTGATCGAGTCTGTGGGGTGTGACCCTCTCGCACGGTTGCGCGTCGCGGCAGAGCTATAATTGAGGTTAAAGAGCCGGCACTATCTGCGGCGAGGGGCAAGCTTAAAGTCGATCGAATCGCAGATAGCTGAGGTCAATCTATTTTGGATGGGGGATTTACGATTTGGGATTGAGGAGTCTATGCTAGAGGTAGGGGCAGCAGTTGATTTGAGATTTTTAATTTGTGGCCTAGTTGAAACTAGGGATCAGAAACTCCAAAAATCTAAAATCTAAAATCTAAAATCTAAAATCGGTTCGGTTAATTGCTAAGGTAGCTCAGACAGAGGATGCCCAGGAAATTAATGAATAGATCGAGTTTGAGCGACAAAATGCTAAATAGGTAATCTCCCATGCACACCTTTTTTGAGCGCAAATTATTGCCACATGCAACCGGAATTTTACTGGCTGCCGCCGTTATGTCCGGCGGTCAAGCTGCCGTTGCAGCTAATGTCGGAGCCGTTTCTACCGCTGCTTCAGAGCAGGGTTTAGAAAATTTGCTGCTGACTAATATCGCTCAACTCCCCCAAGGTACAACTTCTCCAAGCCCGAGACCGCCAAGGGTAGTAAGACGGGTGCTGCCGGTGAGAATTCCTGAGGCTTCGACGGTGGTAGGGTTGGGTGTAGTTGCGGGTTCGCTGGCGGTGACTCGCCGGAGAGTGAGAGTTAAAAATTAGACTTTTGGCAAAAAGTGTAATTTTGGGATGTTTAACCGCAGATAAACGCGGATAAACGCAGATAAATGCGGGTATCAGGATTTTAGCCGATAGCGTCGCGCAGAGCATTTTTAGTCATAGCTGCGATCGACTGTTCGGTAGCTTTCGGCAAGTGATAGTATTTCCCTCCAGAAGTCTTGGCCAATTCCTTCGCAAAGCCAGTCGAAATAAACTTGCTCTCGGTATCAATCACCAGCAACTGCATTCCCAACCCACGAATTTTGGCAGCAATTTCTAACAATTCCTTCTTAATATCAGGCTTTTCTCCATCTAAAATTGGTTCGCCCAAAGAACGAGCCAAAGGAATATTACCGCGTCCGTCGGTAATGGCGACAATCGCAACTTGACCGATATCTCCAGACTGCCGCGCGTTGACTCCCACGCGCACGGCTTGAGTCAAACCGTGGGCCAGGGGGGAACCGCCGCCGCAGGGCAACCGTTCCAAACGCTTGCGGGCCAAGGCTATCGAGCGAGTCGGCGGTAGCAGCACTTCTGCTTGTTCTCCGCGAAAGGGAATGAGAGCAACTTGGTCGCGGCTTTGATAAGCTTCTGTAAGTAATTGCATGACTGCACCTTTGGCCGACTGCATCCGGTTGAGGGCCATCGAACCGGATGCATCGACGACAAATACGACTAAGGCTCCAGCTTTTCTGGCCAAGCGCTTCGCCCGAATGTCTCCCTGTTCGACAAATACACGGCGCTCACCTCCCCCTTGCCCCCCCTTCCCAAGGGGGGGCTGACTCGCCTCTTGCCCCCCCTTCGCAAGGGGGGGTTGTGGGGGGTGAGAATTCCTGTCGCGGCGGGCTTTTTGGTAGGGTGCGGCGGCTCTGAGGGTGGCGTCAACGGCGATGCGGCGGACGGGGCCTTTGGGTAATACTGGCTTGACGTAACGGCCTCTATCTTCGGAGAAAATGGTGCTTCTGCTGCCCGATTTGCCTTGGCGGTTGGCGGCTTGGGCGAAGAAAAGCACGCTGGGGTCGAGAATTACGCCTTCGGGGTCGAAGAGAAATTCTTCGGGAATGGTATCTTTTTCTGGTTCTTCTTGAGGTTCCGGGTTGTCTTCATCCTCTTGGTCTTCTTCGTCTTCTTGCTGGTTTTCTGGTTCGTCTTGTTCTTGTTCTGACTGCTTTTGGGGAGGCGGTGGGGGGGGAGGAGGAGCAGAGTTTTCGTCTGGGGGAGTTTGGATGATGGTGGCGCGGGGTACGATGACTAATTCTACGGCGCGGCGCAGGTCTTCGGCGTTAACTTCTGTGCGTCCCTCGATGGCGGCGGCGGCTTTGGCGACGCGGACGGAGAAGATTTCGGCGCGGTGTCCTTGAACGCCACCCCGGATGGCTTCTTCTACTAGGTAGGCAATTTGTTCGCGTTTAATGCTGACATCTTTGAGCCATTCTCTGGCTAGGATAATTTGGGTTTTGAGGTTGTCGGTGTCTTCGGCGTATTGATTGAGAAATTGTTGGGGGGAGCTGGAGTAGGATAAAGCTTGTTCTACTGCATAGACTCTTTCTTCTAGTTCGAGTGCTGCGTCGGCTGAAAGTACGATCGCGATGCGATCGAGCAAATGTTCTCTCAGCGGCCCTTCTTCGGGGTTGTAGGTGGCGATAAATAGAGGTTTGCAGGGGTGTTGGAAGCTAATGCCTTCGCGTTCTATTTGGTTGCGCCCTTCGGTTAATACTGTTAGCAATTGGTTGGAAATGTTGTCATCGAGGAGGTTAATTTCGTCTACATAAAGTACGCCTCGATTTGCTTGGGCTAAGAGTCCTGGTTGAAATACGGTTTGACCGAATTTTACTGATTGTTCGACATCGACGGAACCTAAGAGTCGGTCTTCGGTGACACCCAAAGGAATTTGGATGAAGGGTGTGGGAATAATTTCGGTGGTGAGATTAGTATTTGTGGTGTGGGCATCTGGCTCGCTATTTTCGGCTAACAAGCAAGATGCCTGTGAAGCGAGAAGTTCTTCAGCATCGGCGTTGCAAAAAGAGTCTTTGATAATTTCAATTGGCGGCAATAAGGAATGCAAGGCGCGGGCCATGACTGATTTGGCGGTGCCGCGGCGACCTGCGATCGCAACTCCTCCCAATCCGGGATCGACTGCTGCTAAAAGTAGGGCTAGTTTGATTGCTTCTTGTCCAACAACGGCTGTTAGGGGAAAGGCTGTCACGGTAGGGGTTGCGTAGAGGGCGGACATCGAAATAATGTTCTGTTAAAGAGGCTTCGATCTACTTATCATACTACCAGTAGGATGCGATCGCGTTTCTGACCAATAGTTTTTTGTACAGTACGATACAGTACGATTTAGTATTATAAAGCTTTCCGGGACCAAAAATGTTAAAAATTGTATATTATCTGGCTGGTATCTTGTCACGAAATCAAATTCTAAAATAGAATCATAGGGTCGTTTAATAAATAAGCTGTGAAACCCATACTAACAATAAGTCTGTTAGTAGCAATTGCTATTATCGCTTTTTTGATATGGCGCGATTCCCAGGACACAGAAGGGATAGATAGAAACTTGTTGCAAGCTGTCAAAGGAAACAAAGCTTTAGCCAAACGCCTGCTGAATCATGCTAGAGAAAGGTATCCCGGAAAGTCTGAGAGATGGTACGCAGAAAAGGTCATTTATGACTTAGAGCGCGACGGGGCAGGTAGAGGGGGACGCGGTTCGAGTTACAGGCTCGATCGAAGAGAACTTCGAGAGAACATTTTCCTGGCAAGCGCTTTTATCTGGTTAGTTAGTTCGATATCGTCTCTTGTAGATGGCTTGTTTAGAAGATAGCAGGCAGGTGTTTGCTCATACTTCAAAGTAGCTGCGGTGCCCTAGCGACAGTATGATAACTCAAGCAATTGCGGATTTATGGGTTAAGAGTTATGAGTTGTGAATTAAGAGCTGGGATTTATAACTCACAATTGTTAACTTTTAAATTACTTCTTGCAAAATTTTAACTTCTAGGGGCAGAATCACGGTAAAAGTTGAGCCGACTCCTATTTCTGATACTAGCTCGATTTTGCCTTGCAGCAGCGTGACGAGCCGCGATACTATTGCTAATCCCAGCCCGGTGCTTTCGGCGGGAAAGAGCTGTTTGCCGGCTTCTCCTGCTTGAAAGAAGGGGTCAAAGATGCGGTTTGTATCTTCGGGGGCGATGCCAATGCCAGTATCTGTAATTGCGATCGCCCAATTTGCTTCTCCATGACAACGGCAACTTAATTCAATGCTACCAGATTCTGTATAGCGAATGGCATTGCTCAGCAGGTTAATCAGAATTTGTTGCAGCCGCTGTCCGTCGGCGATTACTTGTTTTGGGGCGCAGTCGCTGGTAACAGCGAGCTTGAGTCCTTTAGCATCAGCAATTGGCTGCATCATTTCTACTACGGTGTTAATTACAGATTGTACATTAGTTCGCTGCAGGTTAAGTTTAATTTTTCCGGCATTGGCACGAGAAAGTTCTAGTGTGTCATTAATCATGCGCAGCAACTGTCTGCCATTGCGCAATACTCGCTCGATGTGTTCGATGCCGGGGAGGGTATCTTTAATTTCAGGTTGCCATTTTCCTTGGCGTAAAAACAGTTCGGAATAACCGATAATTGAGTTGAGAGGAGTTTTGAGTTCGTGAGCTAAATGGTAGACGTTTTCTTGATTGACACTGACGAGGCGATTGAGTTCTTGATTGGTGAGTTTTAACTGAGTTTGGATTTGGTGAAGTTCCCGCAGCCTCTGAGCGACGTAGCTCTTGAAACACTGGGCAATCGCTTCGTCTATTACGGCATCTATCAGCCGAAAAGCTCTGAATACGTTGGCGGTGGTTCCTGCTAGCAATTCGGCTTCTAATTGGGAGAAAATTACTTCACGCAATAAGTGGTATTCCCGGGCTACTTCTGCTGCGTCGTAGCCTTGTTCTGCTCTGATTAATCCGTGATCTAAACTGGCTTCAATTATTACTTTTATGTCGCTGCTTTGATATTGGGAAAGCACTGTCGTCATCGCCGCCAGCAGGTGAGGTATGTGATTTTCGATGGCTGACAGTGGTAAGGCGTCAGCGGTTTCAATTTTCCGGTCCAAGCGTACTGCTTCAATCCAGTTTTTGACGATAGTATCGGTTTTTTCGGCGAGCACTTGGCTGTAGTCCATGATTTCTGCGTGGGGGTTGAGTTTGGCAGATATTGCCCATGCTTCATTGTAGTTGAGCGATCGCCCGATCTGCATACCAAACTTCGGGCGATCGCGACCCTCCCAAAAGAAGTAGTTTTGAAATGATTTTTTTCCTGTGCTGGATCGCTCTTGAGGAGACGATCCCAGCTTGTTCCTGCCAAAACCAGCACTTAAACTTATTGACAGAATAGCCATAAAGCAGTATAATTTCCTGACGATAAATATTTAAAATTTAAAATTTAAAATTTTTCAGGGGACTAAATGGAAAACGTGCAAGCTGCGATCGCTACGGCAACATTTATATGTGTAGTTTTCTTAATAATTACAGAATGGATACACCTAACAGTTGCGGCATTTCTGGGAGCGGTGATTCTGGTTTTTACCCACGTGATGACGTTAAACAACGCGATCGAATATATCGGTCGAAGTCACGCCACCCTGGGCTTATTCTTCGGAGTCATGGTAATGGTGAGAGCCTTTGAGCCTACCAAAGTATTTGAATACTTGGCGACTCAAATGGTGCTTTTGGCTAAAGGCAAAGGCAAAAATCTCTTGCTGGGTGTTGTCGCCATTACTACGCCAATCTGTGCAGTTTTGCCCAATGCCACGACAGTCATGCTGCTAGCACCATTAATTCCGCCAATGGCAGAAGAAGTCGGTGTAGATTTTGTGCCGTTACTGATTTTAATGGTATTTGTGGCTAACAGTTCGGGACTGCTGACAATCGTGGGGGATCCGGCGACATTCATTGTTGGCGATGCTATTAACATGAGCTTTGCAGATTATCTGGTAAAGTTAAGTTTTGGCGGGGCGATCGCATTAGCAGTTATATTAGTTATGTTGCCTTGGCTGTGGAGCGAAATTTGGCACAAAAACTTAGACGATTTGGAACATTTGCCGCATCCAAAAATCAATCACCCGCGAGTCTTAGCAGTGGGCGGCTTAATTATAGCTTTCGTGCTGACATTTTTTGTCATAGGAGAGTCTCTGCCCGTACCTATTTCACCGGCAGCCGTTGCTTTGTTGGGGGCTGCTTTGGCAATGCTTTTAGCTCACCATTCCCAACTTAATTCTGTTAATAATATTTTGCGGGATTTAGATTGGAGTACGCTGCTATTTTTTATGTCTATCTTTGTGCTGATTGGCGGTTTGGAAAAAACCGGAGTAATCGGCAATATATCTGGAATATTAGCAGTGATTTTAGGTAAAAATATTTTTCTTGGTTCTTTAGTTTTGTTATTTTTTGTGGGTTTGATATCGAGCGTGGTGCCAAATATTCCGCTGGTAGTGGCGATGGTGCCGCTGCTAAAACAGTATGTTGTCAATATCGGGCTGGCACCGGCAGAGGTGCTGGCTCCGGATTTTGCAGGGCAGTTTCCACCTGCTGTGCTGCCGCTGTTTTATGCGATGATGTACGGAGCAACTTTAGGCGGAAACGGCACTTTGGTAGGAGCTTCTTCTAATATAGTGGCGGCGGGAATTTCTGAACAGCACGGGCGCCGGATTTCTTTTCAAACTTTTCTGCGTTACGGGCTGCCTGTGATGGCGCTGCAATTAATAAGTGCGGCTGTTTATGTAACTATTCGGTTTCTGATTTGAAGAAGTCATTAGTCATTAGTCATTAGTCATTAGTCATTAGTCATTAGTCATTAGTCATTAGTCATTAGTCATTAGTCATT